>CALWAA010000053.1 GCA_944372725.1 uncultured Bacilli bacterium
GAAATAATTTTGAAGATATAGATTTAATTGATATGAATCCTCTAACCGAATATTATACACTAGGAATAAAGCAAGCCTTAATTTTAGGATTTTCTTACGAAGAATATTTAAAAGTAATTACACTTTTATTTAAAAAGCCGGCAAAAGAGCTAGAAAAAGAAATATTAGAATATTTATTAAAATGGATGTTACCTAAATATCAAATATTTTGGCAGGAAATATTTAATTATTATTTTAAACTACAAGAAAAATATCAAAGAGAAATATCACTACTTCAAATCTTAACTCAAGACTATTACTTTGATTTAGATGAAATTATCTTTTTGAATCATTATTTAGAGGGAAAAGAAAAATATGAAAGAACCAAACATAATTTATTAAGTGTAAATTCTAATTTTATTTTAGGGAATATCTTAAATTATGAAAGTAGTAAAAAATATGATTTGATTTTATGTTCTAATATTTTAGAATATTTTTATCATCCTAATTTAGATATCAAAAGACTGCATCAATTATATCAACCTCTATTAAATATGTTAAATGAACAAGGAATTATTTATGCTGATTATATTTATGGTTTATATCAAGATAAAGAACTTAGAACTTTTCCAATTGGTGGGGCTAATATAACAGGAAGAGAACTATTAAAAGAAGAAATTAAATTAATACCAAATTATCGTGGGAAAGACCAAAATGCTGTCTTAATTCTAAGAAGAACTTGTAATTAAAAAAAATATATGATAATATATAAATGTCTTTAAAAGACATTCTTGTTTGGTCTGTTGGTGAAGCGGTTAACACATTGCCCTCTCAAGGCAACATTCATGGGTTCAAATCCCATACAGATCACCATTTAGTTAGTTACTAGGTATCTAGTTTGATAAAAAAATGTAAAGTTTTCGAAGATAAGCTGGTCTTATCTTCTTTTTTCGTTTAAAATAATAATAGAGTGATAAGTATGAAAACAAAAATAATTAATTATGATCATATAAAAGAAGAAGATATTAATGATAAAGTAATTCGGGTAAAAGCACTTCTAATTAATAGTAAAAAAGAAATATTGCTTGCTAGTGCTTATACCACAATTCAATTTCCAGGCGGACATTTAGAAGCTGGCGAAAATTTAAGTGAGGGTTTAAAAAGGGAAGTGTTAGAGGAAACAGGAATTATTTTAAATAAAGAATATGAACCTTTCTTTTGCCTAAAATACTTTTTAAAAGATTATCCTGTGAAAGGAAATAATCGTAGTATTGAAATATATTACTATTATATATTTACCGATGAACCATATAATTTAGAAAACGTTCGATTAGATGACCAAGAACGAGATGGTGATTTTACTTTAAATTATGTTAAATTAAAAGATTTAAAAAAATATTTAAAGAAACATCCGGGTAATTTAGAAATAAATAAAATTGTAACCAATGAAATGTTACAAGCGGTAAAAGTGTTAAAGAAAAGTGGTGTGAAGTTATGAAATTAATATCATTTGTTATTCCTTGTTATAATTCAGAAAGCTATATGGAACATGCCATTCAATCTATTTTAGTAGCCAAAGAAGATATTGAACTAATTATTGTGAATGATGGCTCTAAAGATAATACTTTAAAGATTGCAAGAAAATATGAAAAGAAATATCCTAAAGTAGTAAAAGTGATTGATAAAGAAAATGGAGGACACGGAAGTGGTGTCAATGCTGGACTTGATGCGGCAACTGGAAGATATTTCAAAGTAGTAGATAGTGATGATTGGGTAGATGAAGAATCTTTAAAAAAAGTGATTAAAACTCTAAAAAAGATAGACGTTGATATGATGATTGTCAACTATGTTTATGAAAAAGAGGGTAATCCTAAAGAAATGGGATATCATAATGTCATACCGGAAAATAAAATATTTACTTGGGAAGAAGTGAAAAATTTTAAGACTAGTCAATATTTATTAATGCATTCAGTCATTTATAAAACAAGTATTTTAAAAGAGATAAATCTAAAATTACCAGAGCATACTTTTTATGTTGATAATATTTTTGTTTATTATCCGCTTCCCTCTATTAAGAAAATGTATTATTTAAATGTGCCATTCTATCGTTACTTTATTGGTAGAAGTGACCAGTCTGTCAATGAAAAGGTAATGGTAAGTCGTGTAGACCAACAAATAAAAATTACGAAAATAATGATAGATTTCTTTGACCCTTTTAAAATCGAGCCAAAGAGTTTACAAAAATACTTAATTCATTATTTGGATATTATGATGACGGTTTCAACCATTTTATGTAAGCTTGCTAAAACGAAAGAAGCAGATGCTAAAATAGATGATTTATGGGAATATTTAAGAAGCAAAAATAAGAGAGTATTAAAAAGAATAAAACTTGCCAAATTAACCAAATTACCACGAGGAATATCAATTCCTGGTTACCATTTAGCCAGAAAAATATTTAAGTTTAATTAGAGGTTTTATGGATACGAAAAAATTTAAAATGATTGATGAAGAATTTGATTGTGTTGTTTGTGGGGCCCATGTAAATCCGTTATCTTATACGGCACGCGACCACTGTCCTAACTGTTTATGTAGTATTCATATCGATGACTATCCTGGGGATAGATTATGTAAATGTTTTGGAATATTAAGACCAATCGGTATTGAAAAAGGCAAAAAAGACACAATGAAAATTATTTATCGCTGTGATAAATGTGGAATGATAAAGAAAAATAAAATGGCTAATGATGATAATTATGATTTAATTTTACAAGTAATGAGCAATAAAATGTAAAGTTGAACATAAAATTAAGAGAACAAGTAATCTTTTTGGTATAATAGAATTTACCTATGAAAGAGGTGTAAAAATGGCTATATATTTAAAAAAAGAATTAGAAGTAGCTTCCAAAATAAAAGATAAAGTAACATTTATCTCTAAATTAAATAAAGAAAAGCCTTATGTAAAAGTAGGGATTTTAAATTTAATGCCAACACTGGAAGATACAGAGCGTCAATTAATAGAAGTATTAGATACTAAACTACTTCAAGTAGAGCTAGATTTTATTTATTTAGATACAAAAAAAGTAGATGATGATAAAAAAGAATATTATGAAAAATATTATAAGTCATTTAGGGAAATCAAAAACGAGGATTATGATGGGATGATTATTACCGGAGCACCCCTAGAACATATTAATTATCATGATATTGATTATATAGAAGAATTAAAAGAGTTTTTCAAGTATACTAAACATCATGTTAGGTCAACCTGTTTCTTATGTTGGGCTTCCCAATTTGGCCTTCAATATTTTTATGGTATTAATCGCTATAATTTACCCGAAAAATTATCAGGATTATATGAACATTATATTGTTAAAGAAACGGATTTAACAAAAGGGTTCAATGATTATTTTTTTATTCCGCAATCTAGATATTGCAGTATTATTGAAGGGGAAGTATCGAAACGAAAAGATTTGATTTTAACTAGTAAATCTAACGAATCAGGGGTATATATTGTCGAATCAAAAGATAAAAAAAGGGTATTTTTAACAGGACATGCGGAATATGATTTATATACTCTTGATAAAGAATATCGAAGAGATATTAATAAAGGCTTAAAAATAGACCCACCTTGTAATTACTATAAAGATAATGACCCCGAAAAAGAGCCTATTTATTCATGGCATGCAACTGCTACACTTTTATATCACAACTGGTTATATTATTATGTTTATCATGATGAAGTAATGTGAAGAATTTGTTTAAATGAAAGAATTTTATTAAATCCAAGCTCAATGGTTTTTGTGTTTGGATTTATTTTTTTTACAGTAGTTGTCACTTTATTTATCTTTCCGGCTTCATAATAAGTAATAGAAATAACTTCTTTACTATAATAAGCATCAATTAAAGCTTCACTAATTGCATTTGCTTCTTCGGGAAATAAAATTGGTCTGGTATCTTTTTCTTTATTTTCAATGTCAGCAATCGCATCTTTAAGGGGTGTAATACTATTAAAAGGTTGCCATTTTACAAAACCACGGTCAATCATGCGTTATGACCTCCAATCTTTTTGTTTCTCTCATGGATAGTAGAATCGTTAAGTAAACTTGAAGCTTTTAAAAGGGCATTCTTTCCGTATTTATCTTTAATATCTAAAATAGCTTGATTTATTTGTTCTTGCTCCTTTATTTTTTCTACCTCATCAAAGATATTTAATTGTACTCCTGTTTTATCTTTTAGCTCGCCACAAGAGATAGTAACTTTACGAATGGGTAGTCCCTCATAAAATTTATCAAAAATCATTAGACAGTTGGCTAAAATAGCTTGTTCTACATCAGTTGGATTATTCAGTTTGATTTGATGAAAGAAACCACCACCCACACTTTTAGAATATCCAATTCCAAGACCAATAATAGAAGTTGTTTTATGATTTTTATGAAGGCGAATAGCTATTACTTCCACCATCTCTCGAATAATAATTTTAATATTATTCCCATTATAATCTTTAAATAATACTTGACTATGGGAATAAGATTTATCTTCTAACTTTCCCATATCGCCAATTCGACTTAAATCAATGCCATTTGCATGGTTCCATAATTCTAAACCAATTACGCCAAATCTTTGTTTTAATTTATGGCGGTCATAATGAGCTAAATCATACATAGAGTAAATACCCATTTTATTTAAATTAGCTTCCATCCTAGGACCAATTCCCCAAACTTTGGATAGGGGAGCAATACTCCATAATTTAGTTGGAATATCATCATAATCCCATTTAGCAATAAAATCATCATTATGTTTTGCTTCAATATCCATACTAATTTTGGCAAGTAACATGTTAGGTCCAATTCCACAAGTAGCACATAACCCAGTAGATGCTTTAACATCTTCTAAAATATCTAAAGCTAGTTCATAATCTGTTTTTCCATACATCTTTAAATAATCCGTAACATCTAAGAAACATTCATCAATCGAATAAATATGTAAATCATCTTTTGAAACATATTTTAAATAAACAGAAACGACTTCTTTTGATTTTGCTAAATAAAGATTCATTCTTGGTTTAGCAATCGTATACTTAATATTTTTAGGTATCTCATAAAGTCTACATCTAGAAGGAACGCCTTTAGTTTTAAGATAGGGGCTAACTGCTAGAGTAATTGCTCCATTTCCTTGATTTGGATTAGCAACCACTAAAGGATAAGTAAAAGGATTGAGTCCTCTTTCAATACATTCACAACTAGCAAAAAAACTTTTCAAATCAATACACAAAAAATTTCGATGTAAATAAACTTGCTCCATTTTCCATCACCATAATTCCATTATAAACGAACAATAGTACAAAAACAAGTGGTAAAATATGGTACAAAAAAATTAGAACTAGTTCCTAATTTTTAACTCCTACTTCCAATTTAATTTCTTCGTCAATTTTACCAGTTACAAAATCAGCTGAAACATGAAAATATTTACAAAAACCCATGATATAACTAGTTAAAGCAAGATTAATGCCATTTTCATATTTACTAATAGAAGAACGAGTAATATTAAGAATTTTAGCAAGCTCATCTTGCGTTAAATCATTTTCTCTACGAATTCTTTTAATTCTTTTAGCAAGTAATTTAGGATCAATTCTTTTACTATTTTCATATTCCCAAACATCAGTGAAGCCTAAAACATAATCTAGTGATACATGAAAGATATTACAAAACTTATCTAATTGTCTTAATGGAATTAAATCATTTTCTCTTTCCCACATGTTATAACTGTTCCTAGATACTCCTAGAATTTCCGCAACTTCTCTTTGCTTTAAATCAGCATATATTCTTACCTTTTTTAGTCTCATCATCTTAAAACTCTCTTTCTTATGTAATCATTTTTACACAAAATATTAAAACAGAGAACTACACATAGTGATAAGGAATAAAAAGTAAATAAATATAACAAAATATAAAAATAAAATTACAAAATAATTGACAATCACTCAATAATAATGTATAGTAAAAATATATCATAGAAAAACATAGTAGAAAGAAATTGAAAAGTTTTGACAACGTTTGTCGAATACCATGTATTATCTATTAAAATGTGATATGATGCCAAAAAGGAAGGAAGAGAAGAAGAATGGAGTTCGAAACTTTAAAACAAAGCCATTTAAAAAGAAATATTATGATAGGAGTAGTAGCAGTACTAATTATTAGTGCCGTAGTACTAAATTTTACCAGAGCAAAATACCGAGTGACACAATCAATACCTTTAGTCAATGGAACGATTAATTATACTTTACCAGATATTCAAATAGTAGGTTTGTATATCAATGGGGTAGAAGCAGAAGAGTTAGATAGTACGAAAAGTTATACCTTAGATACCACTCAAAGTACCTGTACATATAAAGATGGAACAGCAATTGATAATTTAACATTAAGTTATGATAGTGATACCAAAACTTTTACCATAGCCCCTTATACAACAAAGGGAACAAAATGTACATTATATTTTGATGAAGAGCCAACAGCAGCAGATACAATTGAAGACTTATATCCAAATAACCAAGATATGTTAGCATATGATGATTATGGAAATATAAGATATATAGGAGCAAACCCTAATAACTATGTATTATTTAATAATGAGTTATGGAGAATCATAGGAGTATTTAGTGAAGATACTCATGGTGTAAGTGGACAAAAATTAATTAAAATAATAAGAAGCGAATCATTAGGTAGTATTGCTTGGGATAGTGGTAACGTAAATGATTGGTCCACAGCCAGTTTACAAACAACATTGAATGGGGATTATTTAAATGGAAGTGGAAGCTATGCTAGTACTGGGATAAAAAGTGATACAGCAAGAAATATGATTGAAACGGTAACATGGAAACTTGGTGGAACAGAAAGTTATACAAGTTCCAGTAATGGACTAGCAAGTCATTTTTATGGATATGAAAGAGGAAAAACCGTATATATTGACCTTGTCAAGTTAACTGTGTAAGTTTTATTAAAAATTATAAATTTCTATATAACATATTAATTGGT
>CALWAA010000054.1 GCA_944372725.1 uncultured Bacilli bacterium
CATGATATTATCTCTTGGGCAAAATATAACAATCTCACTTTCTTAAATTGTGCTTGCAAAATGACTTTAGAAAGTACGATAGATGAAGAGAAAAGTAAAAGAAAAGAAATAAAAAATTTAATTAACAATCTAAGAAAAATAAATCCTTATATTGATTACAATATTTTTAAAAGTATGGAAAATATTAACTTAAAGCAAATATTAGGATACAAAGATGAAGATAAAAAATATTTTTTCTTAGATGATTATAATGATAAGGAGAATTAAATATGTATGTAAGTGGAACATTAAAAAACAAAGTAATAGATTTTTATAAACCAAGTATTACTGCTTATAGTGAAGAAGGATTAATGACTGATAAAATTGTATTTGGTTATGATGGAGAAATACTTACTCCTCCATGGGACCAAGCTTTAGAAAAAAAATTAAGCAAACGCGAAGAAGCACTAATTGAACAAGGAATTGAAAAAACGCTATTTATTACTAGCAAAAAATTTCCAAGTATTCATTTTGATGTAAAAAGAATGCTATTGAATTTAAAAAATATGGACCGAAAATATGCCTATGCTCTTTTTGAATGTTTATATGAAATGATTATTTCCATAAATACAAAAGATGAACTAGCTCACCGTTTACAAACGTTTTCATCCTTCATAAACAGCTTAGATGAAATAAGTCAAAATCAAATTGATTTAGATATTTTAATTTCCTTATTTTTACAAGGAAAAGATTGCAGTATAGAAAATTTAAAACTTGCTAAAGAACAAAAATTTCATATTATTGAAGAAGAAATATTAAGTGAAAAGTTATATAAAACAATTATTTTTGGTGAATTTGTATCACCTAAAAGAGTACCAAAAGTAGCACCTACTTTATGTCAAGATATTGAATATTCCAAAATGGTTTTACCAATTTATTTTGCGATAGAAAACGAATTAGACGCCAATAAATTTTTAAATTTATGTCGCATACCAGATTTAGATGAAGAGCAAGTAAAAAGGAATGCTCGCACTCTTCACATTCCCGAAAATATTACAAACTTAATTAGATGAGTTTAACTCTTCTAATTTTTTTATAGCTTCCTCAAAAGTACTAACACTAATAATAGTAATATCATAATCTTTTTCTTCTGCTACTTTTCTTGCTTCAGCATAATTTTCTTCTGGACACATAAATATATCAGCATCATTTTTCACAGCCCCAATAAGCTTATATTTTACGCCGCCAATTTCGCCAACATTACCATTAATATCAATTGTCCCAGTACCTACTATTTTCTTACCACCAGTGATATCTTCTGGTACTAACTGATTATAAATTGTAAGACTCATCATCAGTCCACCACTAGAACCTGCTTCACTTGCTTTCGAAGTGATTGTTACTTCTGGTTCGGTAACATACTCATAAGTAGTAAGAAGACTAACCCCTATTTTTACCCCATCACTAGTATCATAAGTTATAGCCTTGCATTCTCTTTCTTTATCCTCTCTAAGAACTTTTAAGGTAACTTCCTCTCCTCCATTTAATTTACTTACTATGGCTTTTAAATCATCTAAAGAAGATATCTCCTCATCATTAACTTCTGTAATAATATCACCAATTTTTAAATCCGTATCTGCTTCTTTGGCAATGTAACTTATTTCATTAATTGTTCCGGTAATTTTGATATCCCGTCCGGAAGCTTTATAGGCATTAATAATGGCTGCATCCATACTCTCTTGCATATAAAGCTTTTCTCGCTCGAGCATCTCATCCATATTTTCTCCTTCGGCCGTAATTTCTTCCGCTGGAACAATATCCCAATCAGGAATAACATAAGAAATAAGTAAAAATGGAATTGACCCCCGCACCATTGAAACATAAGCCATGTTAAAAGAACCTTCGGCCTCATATCCATCTTCTACTGCAATACGGTCATTCAAATTAACTGCCCCACCTGGCGTATAAATAGAATAAGGAAGTCTAATCGTAAATAGCAGAACAACAACTAATAAAACGATTAACTCTTTATAATTTTCTTTAATAAACTGTTTTATTTTTTCATATATCTTAGTAAACAAATTATATCACCTAATAAATTATATCAAATAAAGAGGCAATTATGAAGGAAAAAATAGGAAACTTTACTTTTTGTTTATTTTGTTTTGTTAGTATTATCTTTATTTTTACTAATAATAAAGACGTAGCTGAGGTAATTATTAACGCTACCAATCTTTTTTTAAGAAAAGTTTTTGTATCACTTTTTCCCATGTTTATTATCAATGATATTTTAATTAATCTAAATATCCCCTACTATTTCTATCTAGTTTTCAACAAGTTATTTTTAAAAGTATTTAAAACAAGCGGTCTAGGTGCTTATGTTTTTATCATGTCGCTAATTAGTGGAACTCCAAGTAATGCTTATATCTTAAAAGAATTAGTAGAAGAAAGAAGCTTAAGCTATGAAGAAGCAAGCCATTTTTTAATGTTTACTTATTTTTCAAATCCACTTTTTTTAACCATAATGCTAGGAAGTATTTTTGATTCTAAAACAACTTTAAAAATTATCTTAATCCATTATATTTCCAATATACTCATTGGCATTCTTAAAAGAGGGAAAGCCCCTAAAATAACCCGTCAAAGCTTTCAATTAGAAACAAGAAAAAGGAATGGCATTTTAATTAAAAGTATTAACAAAAGTATCAGTACCCTCTTAATGATTCTTGGAACAGTAACTTTTTATATGCTCTTAACCTACATTATTACTTATCCTTTTCAAAACAATATTCTATTAAAAACTTGTTTTTCTGGCCTTTTAGAAATCACCAATGGTTTAAACAATTTGATAAATTTAAATATTTATAGCAAAATAAAAGAAATAATTGCAATTGCCATTATCTCTTTTGGCGGCTTAAGTATTCATACTCAAATCAAAGCTATTTTAGAAGATACTCAAATAAAATATAAATATTTCTTAAAAGGACGTCTTTTACATACAATGATTAGTATTTTATTAATCATAATTATTTAACAAGTATAATTAGAAGGATAGCTTGTATTTTCATTTATAAGACCAATATAAGTAAATATTAAATCATCTCTACTTGTTGTATTTTCACCATCAATTAAAACAGGTATTGTAAAAGTAACAAAATAATAATCATTTTCTAATGCTTTATATTCGTAATCTATACAAGTATCATATGTAGCATTTTTACTATTTAAAGAGTATGTTTCTCCATCAAATTTTAATGTTTTTGAAGATACCTCAAGTGTTTTTTCCTCATCCATCATAAAAGTAATCATTGTTTTATCGTCATCTTTGCTAATATTTATGCCATTTAAATGATTATCCAAAAAGCTTTCTTGAATATTTTTAATGATTTCGGTTCTGCTAATCTCATCATCACTCGCATAGCTGGTATCATGATTAATAACTTCTAAAGACATCATTACTCTTAATAAAAGAAGTAAAACGACTGATATCAAAACAATACTAATGAGTAATTCTAAAATTGTAAATCCTCGTTTCATTCTCTCGTCACTCCAATACTCGCATAATGATAGGCATCTTCAATTTTAAATTCACCAACAAAAAGATAATCATAAGCATCATTATTAGACAAGCTTTGATAATACTGGTTAAATGTCGAACTAAATTTTTCTTCATCATAATCTTTAAGACCATAGGAAACCAAATATAAATGCTCTAAAGAAAACTCTTGAAACAATAAAGAACACCCAGAACTAGAAAAATTATCACAAGAAAGTTCTATAATACTATCCGTATTTAAATCATTTAAACCATTTAACTCTAAATATTCCTTTAAATAATACATCTGATAAATATTAGAGGCATCATCATATAAAATATTTTTTTCTTTTTTAGCTATTAAACTTGTAAAAGTACCATACAAAAGAAGCAGTGACACCGTTACAAAAGTAATCACAATAATTGTTTCTAAAAGAGCAAAACCTCGCCTCATAACACCACCTACACTTTATTTTTTTTCTTATGTAGACGTTTATAATAAAATATTCCTACAATGAGTACAAAAATAATAATTAAAATAATTAAGACAATATGTGAAAAATTATCAAAAATACCTAAAATAGATTCCCAATTATCGCCAACTTTAGCGCCAATAATGGTAAGAACAGAATTCCAAATAAGAGAACCAAATATCGTATAAATTAAAAACTTAGGCATTGGCATTTCACTCATACCAGCAGGAATACTAATAAGACTTCGAACAATTGGAATAAACCTGCAAAAAAACACCGTTTTATTTCCCTTCGTATCAAACCAGTGGTCAGCACTTTCTATATCACTTTCTTTAAGTCTTAAAACTTTACCTACTTTACCAGACACAATTTTCTTTAAACGTTCTTTATTTAAAATTTTACCAACATAATATAAAACGATAGCCCCAACTAAAGAACCAAGTGTTGCTGCTAAAATAACACCTACAACATGTAATTTAGTAAAAGTTGTCATAAACCCACCAAAAAGTAAAATTACTTCTGATGGAATGGGTGGAAAGATATTTTCAACGGCTATTAAGAAAAATACACCAAAATAACCAAATTGTCCCATAACTTGTAAAACTATTTCTTGCATAATTAATTACCTCTCTAACAAGTATATCATAAATAATCATAATAACAAACAAAAAGATGTTGCTTAAGTGTTAAGTACAAGTCTTAAAACGTCAACATCATTTATTTAGGTTACCCATAGACTAATCTTGTATCCTAATGCTTCTTTACTTAACCTTAATCAAGTACTGAGTTTAAAAGGATATTGGGCGCACACCCGGTTCGGTCCAATCCACGTTGTTGTTGCCCAAGCTACCATTCGAATTCACATAGAACAAGCGAGCATTACCGCTGTTAAAGCGATTCGGAGACGAACCAATGCCCATGTTGATAGATTAGCCACTCTTATTATAACATTCTTCATTAAAAATGATAAGTTAGAATTTACGAAAACACCTAAGACATGGTATAATGATAAACAGGAAGTGATTTTGATGCGTTATAACGTTATTAAAGATGCCAATTTAATTATTAAGAAAAGCCCTTATTTAGTAAATAACCCTACAGAATATAAAAATAAATGGCATATTTTATTTGAAAATAATCATCCCATTCATTTAGAATTAGGTACAGGTAGAGGTGAATTTATCATTAATATGGCTAAAGCTTATCCTCATATTAATTTTATTGGCCTAGAATTATATGATTCACAACTTGTTAAAGCAGTCGATAGATTAAGAGGACAAAACTTACCAAATTTGAAACTCATTAATGCTGATGCCAGAGATTTAGATAATTTTTTTGGCAAAGAAATAGATACTATTTATCTGACATTTTCTGAGCCATGGCCTAAAAAGCAAGATGAAAAGAAAAGGTTTACACATGAATCTTATCTAAGACTTTATGACAAAATATTTAAGAAACATAAACATATTATTTTAAAAACTGATAATAAAGTATTATTTCAGTATTCTTTAGAAAGCCTATCAAAGTATTGGTATACCTTTGAAGTAGTAAGTCTTGATTTACATCATGATGAAAGAAAAATACCTAATATTATGACAGATTTTGAAAGAAATTATGATAAAACTGAAAAGAGACCGATTTATTATATAGATGCTAGATTTGAAGATTAATCTAGCTTTTTTTCATTAAAAAAAGCATTTACTACTACGCTTCGTAAACGCTTACTTTCTTCTTATCTCTACCAAGTCTTTCAAAACGAACAACACCATTTACTTTTGCAAATAATGTATGGTCTTTACCCATTCCCACATTTACTCCTGGATAAATCTTTGTACCTCTTTGACGGTATAGAATAGAACCTGCACTAACAGTTTGTCCATCTGCGGCTTTAGCACCTAATCTACGACCTCTTGAGTCACGACCATTACGTGTAGAACCTTGAGCTTTAACGTGAGCAAATAATTGGATATTTAACTTCATAAAATTCATGGTCTAATCCTCCTTTATTATTTTAATATTTTTTTTATAAGTTAATGCTAATTCTTCTAGCATTGCAATCATATTTTCAATAATCAATAAAACATTTTTATTATCACTGGTAACCTCTATTGTAAGCTTACTTAATTCTTTTTTTTCATATACTTCTTTATATTTCAAAGAATTAGCTTCAATTTTAAGGCAAGCATTAATACTAGTTGTAACAATACTTGATGCAGCTGCACAAACAATATCTTTGCCATATAAATTAAAATTAGCATGACCAGCTATAACAATTTTGTTTTTATTAATATGTACTTTAATCATTTTTACTTATTAATTTTCTTAACAACTAGTTTTGTGTATGGTTGTCTATGACCTTGAGTTTTACGATATTTCTTCTTAGGTCTGTATTTGAAGACTTTAATCTTCTTTTGTTTACCATGTTTTTCAACTAAACAAACAACACTAGCACCTTCAACATATGGATTACCAATCTTGTCATCAACAGCTAGAACACTTGTAAATGTTACTTCACTTCCAGCTTCATTTGGTAACTTTTCAACGTAAATCACATCGTTTTCAGCAACATAATATTGTTTTCCGCCAGTTTCAAAAACTGCTTTCATATTCATTCCTCCTTTTCTCATGTAAGACGCACCTTTATGGTAAGTAAAACTTTTATAACCATTTCAGAGTGGTTTTTTACGAATATAAAGCTACTCGCATGAATAATTCTAGCAAAATTATAGCCATTTGTCAAACGCATTTTTCGCTATGATGGTGTTTCCAATGTCAGGAGATTTACAAAAAAACTATTTTTATACAAATAAAAATGGCTAGTACCTAAAAAA
>CALWAA010000055.1 GCA_944372725.1 uncultured Bacilli bacterium
GAATTAGGACATTGTGAAATGATTGCTAGTATGGTTCATCAATTAACCAAAAATGCTACAGTAAAAGAGATGGAAGAGGCTGGACTTGGTTCTATGTTTACGGAACATGGTAAAGGTGTTTATCCTACTGATGCGAGTGGAGTGCCATTTACTGTTAGTTATTTTGCTGTAACTGGAGACCCTCTCGCTGATATTATGGAAGATATGGCAGCAGAGCAAAAAGCTCGGGCAGTTTATGAAAATTTGATTGATTTAACAGATGATGAAGATGTAATTAGAGTGCTTTTATTTTTAAGACAAAGAGAAATTGTTCATTATAATCGTTTTAAAGAATTATTTATGTATTATAAGAAAAAGGGATATTAAGATTAATGTCCTTTTTTCTTGCTTTCTTCTTGTAAAATTTAGTGAGATGTGATAACATTATATTAGAATAAAGATAGGTTGGTGGCTAGTATTTATGCACACAGAAATATTTAATAATATTGATTTATTAATCGAAATGGCTGGTTCAACTTTAGATGTACAAGATATTGAATCAGATTTAACCCAAATTAATAAAGAAATTCAAGATAAAAAACAGAGATTAAAAGATTTAAAGGGTATGATGAATGATACTCGTTATTTTAATGCTTCTAATGAACTTGTAGATAAAAATATTGAAGTTAGTTTAAAATCAAAACTTACACGCCTAAATAGAAAAATAAAAGAAGTGGGATTAAAATTAAATAGTATTCAAAGTGAAGAAGAAAAGTTAAGGAAAGATATCGATTCTTTACAGGAAAAAATAGAAGAAATTAGAAAATATATTGGTGTGTTAGATACAAAGATAGAAAATGATAAGAGTGATAATTATCAGGCAATTGTGAATAATGAAAAAGAACATATTAAAGAATTAGAACAAGAATTAGAACGAAAAACGAAAAGACATGATGAACTTTTAAAAGAAATTGAGTTACATGAACAAGCAAAAGAGGAACTTGTAAGCAAGAAAGATGCTGATGAGGCTAGATTAAAAGAAATAGAAGATAACTTAAATAATCCTAATGCTTATATTGATGAAGATTTAAAGAAACAGGATGAAACTGAATTAGAAGTTTTAAATAACTCTTTGGATGAACTGCAAAAAAGAAAATTAGAGTATTTAACAGACCCTAATATGATTGGAGCAGATGCTAAAGAATTAATTGCTAATCATAATTATTCTGAAGCTTTAAATAAGATTAAAGAACTTTTAACAATTGTTAAATCAAAACCATTCATGGATATTACTAATTTAAGTGTTTTGGATGAAGAATTAGAGAAAAAAGAAAGTGAAAGAACGGAACTTGCAAATTTTATTGATACGAAAAATTATGCAGGAATGAGTAGTGATGCAGCAAAAAAAAGAGTGGATTATTTAACAAAGGAAATTGAAGCAGAAAAAGAAGAAGTTAGTCGTTATGAAGTTGCTGGAGAACAAATTGATGAAGATATTAATACTAATTTAAGTGTTTTAATTAAGGATTTAGAAACAGAAATTACAAATATTACAAATGAACTTGAGGAATATCAAACTTTATTGAAAGATGAATCTAAATCACGTAGAACAAAAGCTAATTTAGAAAATGCAATTCATAAGAAAGAAAAAGAAAAGAATATTTTGGAAGATATATTAAATAGTTATAAGAAAGATTTATTATTTCAAATTACAGTTTCTAATGCTATTTTAAAAATTGTTTCTAAATATAATCAAAATATGGAAGAAAAGACAAAAGAAATAGAAGAATTAAAACATCTTCAAGCTTTAGATGAAGTAACTAAGGATTATATTGAAGAAGAAAAAGATAAAGAAAAATTGAAAAATATCAATGAAGAAATTAAACAAATTAAAAATCGCCAAAAATTTGATAAAACCCCTGATGAGATTTATGACCAAATAGAAATGTTACTTGGAACACAAAATGCTACTTTAGATGTTTTAGAAAATGAAGTGCAAAATGAAGAGCCAATTGATGAACAAATAGACGATTTGTTTTTAGAAGAAAAGCATGAGGAACCATTGCTTAAAGTGGTAGAGATGATTCCGGCTCAAACTGTACAAAATGAAACATCAGGAGGTACTTCTTATGGGGCTTAAAATCAATACTATTATTGTTTTAGAAAATAAGGAACAATATATTGTTTTAAAAGAAGCAATGGTCCATGGTAAGAAATATTTTCTTGCGATGGGATTAGATGAAAATAGAGAGGTTATCTCCTCTAAAGTTGTTATTTTGGAGGAACATGTGAGTGGATTTGATACCTATGTTAGTAAAGTGGTTGACGGAGAATTAATACCAGTTTTAACAAGAATGTTTAAAGCTCAGATGTAATCACTTATAAAAAACTTGGATTTAATCCACTTTTTTGATATAATTATAAGGCATATAGGAAGGTGAAGTTATGACTTTAGCTAACATTTGGGATGTAATTACAAAGATTATTGATATTGGAATTGTTTGGCTAGTATTTTATTTTATATTAAAAAATATTAAAAATAATATTAAAATGGTTCTTATTTTTAAAGGGGTTTTATTAATTTTAATTATTAAATTTTTAAGTGACCTTTTAAATTTATATACGGTAGGAGTAATTCTTCAATACTGTTTAGAATGGGGACCTCTGGCTATTATTGTAATCTTTCAACCAGAAATTAGAAGTGTTTTGGAATCAATTGGTAGAACACAACTTTTGGGTAGACATAAAATTCTTACGATTGATGAACGAGAAAAAGTTGTTTATGAGATTATGAAATCTATTGAATATTTTAAGCGTAATCGGATTGGAGCACTTCTTGTTATTGAAAGAGAAATTTCATTACAAGAATATATTGAACCTGCTACAAAGATTTATGCTGATTTATCAAGTGATTTACTTGAAACGATTTTCTTCCCTAATGGACCACTTCATGATGGTGGAGTTATTATACAGGGTGATAGAATTACAGCAGCAGGAGCAGTATTTAAAACAAGTATGAATCCTAATATTTCAAAAAGACTTGGTACTAGACATAGAGCAGCTTTAGGTATTGCAGAAGAGTCTGATGCGATTGCCTTAGTTGTATCAGAAGAGTCTGGAAGAATTAGCGTAGCTGTTGATGGGGAGTTAAATTATAATTTAACCCTAGATGAATTTAGAATGCTTTTAATTGATGCCCTTAATCCAAAACCTGAGGTATTCTATGAAGCGGAAGATAAGAAAAGCGCAGGTGAAGAATAATGAAGAAGATAGGAAAAGCTATTGGACGTTTTTTTAAGGCTATTTACCGTGTTATTGATAAATTAATTGTTACGCCAATTAGTAGATTAATCTTTAATATTCGTGAGTATTTACGTGGTAAAAATTTTAAGTTAGATTATATATTTAATCGTCCTAATTTTATGATTTATGTTTCACTCATTCTTGCAGTAGTAGTTTTTTTACTCATTGATTCGCGAGTTATTACTTTGGTGGAATCAGAAGCTGAGGTTATTACCAATGTTCCTGTTACGGTTAATTATAATGAAGAAGCTTATGTTGTTGAGGGAATTCCGGAGACTGTTGATATTGTTTTAATTGGTCGAAAAAGTGATATTTATTTAGCAAAACAACTTGGAACGAATAATGTTATATTAGATTTATCTGATTATGAAGCTAGAGATTCTGCTTATCGGGTATATTTATCCTATACTAAATCAATTGATTCCATTGATTATAAGTTAGACCCTTCTTATGTAACGGTTACTATTAAAGATAAAATTAGTGTTACAAAAACTATAGATTATGATTTAATTAATGAAAAATATTTAAGTGAAGAATTAAGTGTGGAATCAGTTGAATTAGCTCGTAGTGAAGTAGTCGTTAAGGGTAGTGAGGATGCGATTAATGATATAGCTAGCGTTAAAGCTTTAATTGATTTAAGTGATGAAGCCTTAACAGATGTTGGTACTTATACTCTTAATAATGTTCGGTTAGTAGCTTATGATTCTCAAGGGGAAGTATTAGATAATATTGAAATTGTACCAACCACTCTTAGTGCGACAATTACTCTTGATACTTATTCAAAGAGTGTGCCAATTGATGTTAGAACAACCGGTACTTTGGTTACTGGTAAAGCAATCGCATCTATTCTAATTAATAATAGTAATAGTTATTCGGTAACCATTTATGGTGATGAAGAACAAATTAGTGGTATTACAAGTGTTCCTGTTACAATCAATGTTGATGGGGAAGGTACAAATAGTACAAGAAATTATAATGTAACTATTTCTAGACCTACAGGTGTTCGGGCTTTAAGTGAAAATAATGCTAGTATTACTGTTACTTTTGGCGATGAACGACAAAAAGAAGTAGAGCTATCAACTATATCTAGTAGAAATTTAGCTAGTGGTTATACAGCTAATATTATTGGTACAAGTAGTGTTCCGGTAATTGTAAAAGGTGTTCAATCTGTTATTGATAATGTTGATGCATCTAATATTAATGCTTATATTGACCTAGAAGGTTATACTCCTGGTGAATATGATGTTGAAGTAAAAATTGAAAATGATGACCCTAGATTAAATTATGTGGTATCTTCTACAGTAAAGGTTAGAATAGCAAATGAATAAAAAGTAAGCAATCAATGATTTAGTTGATTGCTTTTTATATGGTATTTTTCGTGCTTTTATGGTATGATATGAAGAGGTGATGCACATGTTTGTAGATGAATTAACAATTAAAGTAGAAGCAGGAAAAGGAGGAGATGGTTGTACTTCTTTTCGTCGCGAGTGGTGTGTGCCAATGGGGGGACCTGATGGTGGGAATGGCGGTAAAGGCGCTAGCATTATTTTTCAAGTGGATAAAGGGTTAAAAACTTTAATTGACCTTAGATATATGAAAATAATAAAAGGAAAAAAAGGAGAAAATGGGAAAGGCTCTAACAGGAATGGGGCAAATGCCGAAGATGTTATTATTAAAGTACCAGAGGGAACTACTGTAGTGGATGCCAGTACTAATTTAGTTATTGCTGATTTGGTTGGAGATAATACCGAAGTTGTCGTTGCTCAGGGGGGCAGAGGTGGCAGAGGTAATACGGCTTTTCGTACCCAAACAGATACAGCTCCTAAATTTAGTGAACTTGGAGAACCGGGAGAAGTGAAGACTTTAAAAGTTGAACTTAAAATGATTGCGGATGTCGGATTAGTAGGTCTTCCTAGTGTTGGTAAGTCCACAATTCTTTCGATGATTAGTGCTGCAACACCAAAGATTGCTAGTTACCATTTTACAACTTTATCTCCTAATCTTGGTGTTGTCAAATTAAAGGATGGTCGCTCGTTTGTTATGGCTGACCTTCCAGGACTTATTGAAGGGGCAAGTGAAGGGGTAGGTCTTGGTCATAAATTTTTAAGACATGCGATGCGGACAAGAATTCTTGCTCATGTGATTGATATGGGAGCCGAAGAAGGAAGAAATCCAATTGATGACTATAAAGTTATTCGTGATGAAATAGAAGCTTATAGTGAAAAACTTGCTTTGAAAAAAGAAATTGTGATAGCTAATAAAATGGATTTAGAACAGGCTCAAAATAATTTAGAGGCTTTTAAAAAGGCTTATCCAAATGTCCTAATCGTAGAAGTAAGTAGTGTTACCAATACCGGTTTTGATAACCTTATGAAAACGCTTGCAGATACGCTTGATACCATTAGCAATGACCCAATTTATACTGATGAGGAGATGGCAAGTCATGTTACTTATAAGTTTAAAAATGAAAGACCTTTTACTATTACTAAGATTGATGATGTTTGGGTTTTAGAGGGTGCTGAGTTAGAAAAATTATTTAAAATGACCCGTTTTGATGAAGATGAAGCAGTTATGCGTTTTGCGAGAAAACTTAAAGGCATGGGTGTTGATGAAGAACTAGAAAGACTTGGTGCAAAGCCTGGTGATGAAGTGCAAATTTGTGATTATATTTTTGAATTTAAAGAATAAAAAAATGGAGCTTAGTAAAACTCTATTTTTATCTTTGCTTTGGATTTAATAGTTGTTCTTTTTTTAGCTGCAATAACACATAAATATTGTTTTCATCAGTACTATATTCAGCTTGAAGATGTTTAAGTAATATGTTGTTTTCTTTTATATGTGGGGAAGATTCCCAATTTTCTAAATTTAAAAATAAAAATTTTAAAGCATCATTTATATCTTGAGGATACGCATCATGAGATTTGCTTTTACTTGCTTTTTGATTTAATATATCAATATAATTATTTATTCGTTTTACTATGGTATCTTCTGGTGATAGAATGTTTCTTATTAATACAATTGTTTCTTTATCTTTGCATGCTAATATTTTTCTTTTATTTTGACTTATCCAATTTGATATTCTGAATAGTTCAATAAGAATATCAAATAAATAGGTTGATATAAATGGAAAAGCAATAAAAGGAATTGTTTCGCCAGAAAATAATATATTATGTACGCAGTCTATTTTTCGATGTAATTCTTTTTTTGTTTCATATATTTTTATTGTTTCTTGTTTAAAATTTGACAATGAGAAGTCCTCCTTTAGAAATGTTTATATTATATCAAATGTATCTTTTAAATGCAACATCGAAAGATTGGAGGATAAAAAAATTAACTATTTTCAAAAATAAGAAGTGTACCAATCCTTATTTTAGCAGTACTGTTTGCAGGTAATTCTAAAATGCTAGTTTTTTTACGATTATAATTAATTTTGATTACTTTATTTTTAGGTAAGTTTTCATATT
>CALWAA010000056.1 GCA_944372725.1 uncultured Bacilli bacterium
CCAATTAAAGTTCCTCCTGTACCAATACCACTAACAAAAGTATCAACACTAGGTAAACTATCTATTATTTCTTTAGCAGTTGTTAAATAATGTGCTTCTATATTTAAATGATTTTCAAATTGTTTAGGTAAAAAGCCATTTATTTTTTGAGCATACTCTTCACTTCTACGAATTGCTTCCCTAAATCCACCTTCTTCTTTACTAACCAAATATACATGAGCGCCATAAAGCTCCATAATACGAATTCTCTCTACACTTGCCCAATCTGGCATAAAAATATGAACCGGATGATGAGTTAATGCCCCTATTGCTGCGAATGAAATACCTGTATTTCCACTAGTTGCTTCCACAATTGGTTGTCCATCCTTAAGTAATCCTAATTCTTTTGATTTTGATATAATATAGTAAGCAATGCGATCTTTAATACTACCTGTATAATTATAATATTCTAATTTTGCATAAACATAATTTTCTTTATTTTGATAACGATATTTTATCTTTATCATGGGAGTATTCCCAATTAAATTTAAAGTCATATTCCTCTTTCCTTTCTAAAATAAATAATAAAAAGAAATACAACATCGAATACTATTCACTTGTTTCTTAAGCATATTTTGGTCCTCCTATAATTATCATATAAAACAATTATAAAAAAGTACCTTTATAAAAGTTTATATGACTAAATTTTTCTAAAAGTTAAAATAAAACAGCAACAACAACATTTAGTCATATTTATCACCTATTAATATAATACTCGTTTCTCTCATTAAAAGTCAAGCTTTTTATCAATTTAGGGATTGTAAAACACTTATTTTTATGATATATTATTATTGCTTTAACGAAATGGCGATGTAGCTCAGCTGGCTAGAGCGACCGGTTCATACCCGGTAGGTCGGGGGTTCGATCCCCTCCGTCGCTACCATATATTGAAACTAAAGTTGTTAGAAATAACAGCTTTTTTTATATCTTGTGCCATAAAATTGTGCCATTTTATTCAATTTCTTTCGTATAAATACTGCTTTCTCGTTCAATAGTACCACCATAAAAGTTAGGTACTTCTCCTTCAATCATCATGGATGCAATAACTGCATCATACTTTAAAGTAACTTCTTCTATATCAAACGGACTCATAATCTGCGTTTTAAATTCAATATAAACAAATAGTTCAACTAATGCATTATTAAGACCATAATCGGTTACTTTTGTTTTCAAATTAGTAAGAACAGAACCAATAAAATTAATTCGTACTGGAACTTTAGGTCCAAAATTATAAAAATACATATTTTGAAAACTATTCCCAACGGGAATAGATAAAACCATACTTCCCAGTTCATGAGATAATTCTTCATCCAAATAAGCAACTGATACATTACCACTATTTAACTCATCAAATGAATTTATAAGAATATTCGAAACTTGATCAAGTACTAAATATGCTTGTTCCAAATTGAAGTCCACATATAATATTTCATCTTGATTATTTTTTTCTAAAATTAAAATATCTTCTAAATTAGTATGATTAAAAACACTACTATTAATTTTATCAGTAATAAAACTATAAGTTACTCTTGTAACTTCATTTGTACTAATTTGTATCAAAGAATGGTTCAAATGACTAGTAAATTTAGATAATAAAAAAAAGGTAAATAAGATAACTAAAATAATAGTCACAAATATTATTTTAGAAAGCAATTTACCATGATATAAACGTGTACTTTTAAAACCATTTTTCATATTAAAATATATGCACTAAAACAAAGAAAGATTTAAAAAATTATTTAAAAAGATAACAATACCAGCAATCAAAATAAGACTAACAATTACAATAATGATATAAATTAAAGCTCGACTGGATTTTACTTCCTTTTTTAAATCATTAAAATCATCAAAATCACTTTGTGTAAACTGTAGAGTACTAGTAAGATCTTGGGTTTTATTTTCCAAAATTGTTGGCTTAATTTTATCAGCTTCTTCAAGGGACATAATTGGAGATGTTTCCCCAACACTTTCACTTTCTTCATGAATACCATCAACTACGACAGTATCATCACTCCCCTTTAAATCAGTTAAAATATCTAATGGATCTAAATCATCTTCTTTTTTTGTACTTTTCACTTCTAATTCCTTAGCCGTAATCGTATTAATTAAATCCATGAGTTCATTATGTTCCTCTACCTCTTCTTTTTCTTCCCCTTCAATATCAAGACTATTTAAAATATCATATTGGGTATCTCGAATTTTCTTTAAACGTTCTTTTTCATAATCAACTTCTTTTTCGCCTCGAGCCCTCTCTAAAATTGCATTGATATCATATTCTCTTGTTTCGTCTAAGCTAATATCAGGTTCTGAATAATCTTCATCAACCACAATGCTTCTTCTTTTAGGCTGTTTATTATATTTTGTATCCAAAATTTTTTTAATTTTTTCTACATCAATATTTTTTGCATTATTATCAAGAACTGTTGCATTAGCCTCTATCTTATAATCATCTACTTCATAATCATTAATATTTTCATAAAGTTTTTCATTCTTACGTTGTCTTAGTGCAATATTATTATTTTCTTCATCATAATATTTTTCCATTCTTGTTTTCATATCGCCACAATCCTTCAATATAATAATAACATATTTTTTTAAAGTTTAAAAGGCTTTATCTTTTCCTTTTCAAAAAGTTTTGATATAATTATATTGATAAGGAGATTATATATGAAAAAAATTATTGTAAACGATGAAGCATGTATTGGTTGCGGTGCATGTGTATCAATCGATCCTGAACATTTTGAATTTAATGATGAAGGATTAAGTCATGCAACAAATAATGAAAATTTAGAAAGTTCTGATTTAGCAAGTGCCATCTCTTCTTGCCCAACAAGTGCTATTTCGATTGAAGAAGTAGAAGATACTACAGAAAATGCAGAAGAAAAAAAAGAAAATGATTGTGATTGTGAATCTTGCGAATGCTCAAAAGACAACAATTGTGGTTGCCATCATGAAGAGGAATAATCCTCTTTTTTTTATTTAAAAAAATAGCTTTTACGCTATTTTAAACTATATAATTTCTTAATCTCTTTAATAGTAAGCTCTCGGTACTGTCCACTTTTTAACTTTCCAATTTCCAAGAAAGCAATCTTAATTCTAGACAAACGAATCACTGGATGCTTTAAACTTTCAAACATTTTTTTAACAATG
Source organism: uncultured Bacilli bacterium (assembly GCA_944372725.1). Taxonomy (GTDB): domain Bacteria; phylum Bacillota_I; class Bacilli_A; order RF39; family UBA660; genus Caccenecus. The sequence continues at coordinate 3,190 of CALWAA010000056.1, forward strand.
TGATTTCTACCCTCAACAATAGTAACTTCAACCAAAGATGTTTTTTTATCAAAATCTTTATCACGAATCTTAAAATCCTCTACAGCTACCTTTCTGCCATCAATCATAATACCACTTTTTAAACGTTCAATATCATCTTTATTTAAGAGTCCTTCTATTTTAGCAATATAAGTTTTTGGTATTTTATTTCTTGGATGAGCAAGTATGTTTGCAAGTTCTCCATCATTTGTTAAAATAATTAATCCAGTTGTATCATAATCTAGTCTACCCACCGGATAAATACGCGCATCTGTATCGATATATTGAACTACAGTTGGCCTATTTTTTTCATCGTGAGCACTGGAAATGACACCTCTTGGTTTATTTAAAAGATAGTATTTTTTTACCTTTTCATTTTGGAGCATCACCCCATTTACTTCCACAATATCATTACCACTTACCTTTACCCCAAGTGTTTTTACAACCTCTCCATTTACCCTGACTTTTCCGTTTATAATTAAATCTTCTGCTTTTCTTCTAGATGTTACCCCTGCATCCGCAATCACTTTTTGTAATCTTTCCATAATTACCTCAAATATCCAAATAGCATATAACTTAAGAAAGCGATTAACAAGATTAAAACAATAGAGCCATTGATTCGATCACTCTTTCTTGTTTTTCCTGGAACACCTAAAACCATAGTAAGTAAATACCCACCTACTAAACCACCAATATGAGCAAAATTATCTATTCCTGGAACCATAAAACCTATAAGCAAATTAATAATAATAATTGGAATAACCTGTGTTTTTAAAACAGTACCTAAATACAAACGATAATGATATCCAAAATAAAGTAAAGAACCAAGTAAACCAAATATTGCCCCACTAGCTCCCGCAGAGATACTTGAATGAACGACTACTGATAAAAGAGAACCAAGAATACCACTTCCTAAATAAACAATCAAAAACTTCCATCTTCCCAAAAAACTTTCTAATTGTTTACCAATAATATATAAGGAATACATATTAACAACTAAATGCACAATCCCAATATGTAAAAACATAGAAGTAGCAAGTCTCCATATTTCCCCTGCTTGAACCAAAGGCCTAAAATTAGCTCCAAACAAAAGCAATGTAATTGTATTTTCACTACCATTACCCCAAATATACATGGAAATAAATACTAAAACACACAAAGTAATAAGAATCGGTGTAATAATAATTTTTTTAGGTTCAAATATTTTTGTAAATACCTTATTATCTTCTACTGTTTTCGCATTAATATCATTTGTAACATTAACAATTAAATCAATTCCCTCTTTATCTTTAATTAACTTATTCTTAATATTAGGAAAAATTTGAACAATATTTTTATCTTTTAATATTTCATCAATATTATGAAATTTAATAGATGCTATATTTTTCTCCTCTTCATTTATATGAACACTATCATTCAAATTAATAAATATATTTAGTGTATTCATACTTAATGATAGAGTCTTTTTTCTAATTTGTTCTATTACTTTTTTAGTTTTAAACAAATCAAATTTATATTGTTCATCATTATGAATATAATTAGAATTAATTCGAATAATACGATAAGGTCCATCTAAATTTTCTAACCAAATTTCATCTTTTACACCTTTAACAACAATGGGAGTATAATTTTCTTCAGTAATAAAATAATGAACTAAAGACATCACTATTTCATCATTTTTATTTAAAACATTAAAATGCATAACATTCACCTCGCTGTACTTTTATTTTATAACAAAACATATATTTAGTAAAGAGGTGGAACTATGAGTTTGATATTTTACTTAACATTTATTCTCTTAATATTTATCGTAACTTATTACTTTATTTATCAAGAAAACTTAAATCATGATAATTTATTTTATATTATTTTAAACTTCATTTTTCTTATTATCCTACCACTTTACTACTTTTATTTTGAAGATCCCATCTATAGTTTTATCATTAGTTTCATGCTTTTTATTAGCTCATTTTTATTAAATCTCAAAATAAAAGAAATATTCCATGAAGTAAAAATATTTCCTTTTATTTATTTTCTTATAACCAGTTTTATATTAGGAATCATTCTAAAAGTACTTCTATATTTCTTCTAAGCTATCTAAAAATTCTTCGAAATACTTTGGAAGTGGACAAGTAAATTCCATTTCTTTTTTTGTAATAGGATGCACAAAATTCATTTTATAAGAGTGTAAAAATTGTCCAAAACTAGTTGCTTCTTTTTTAGCATAAACAGGGTCATTATGAATTGGATAGCCAATATAAGCCATGTGAACACGAATTTGATGCGTACGACCGGTTTCTAATATGCAACTAACTAAGGTATATTCTTTATATCTTTTAAGTACTTTCATATGGGTTACAGCATGTTTACCATCTTCCACTACTGCCATTTTTTCCCGATTTTGCTTATCTCTGCCAATTGGCGCATCAATCGTTGCACTACCCTGCCTAAATACACCATCTAAAAGAGCAATATATTCTCTTTTAATTCTTTTATTTTTAAAATCATCAGCTAGTATTTCATGAACTTGATTACTTTTGGCGATTAAAAGAAGCCCACTTGTATCTTTATCAATCCTATGCACAATTCCTGGGCGAAATTCACCGCCAACATCACTTAAATTCTTCGTATAATACATAAGTCCATTAACTAAAGTATTATTATAATTACCATTTCCGGGATGAACTACTAATCCACTTGGTTTATTAATCACCATCAAATATTCATCTTCATATACAATATTTAAATCCATCTTAACTGGCAAAATATCTTCTTCTACTTTAAATTCTTCATCATGAATAATGATTTCTTCATTCAAATTAATTTTATAGCTAGCTTTAATCACTTTCCCATTTACTAAAACAAGTTTAGCATCAATTAATTTCCCGATATATTCTCTTGAATAATCAAGCTTACTTGCTAAATATTTATCAATTCGAACATTTGCTTCATCAACAACTATTTTTATCACGTTTATCTTCTCCTTTAATGACTGCTACAACAAGTAATAATACTCCTACAACAATTGTAACATCTGCTATATTAAATATCGGATAATCATATCCAAATAGTTTAAAATCCAAAAAATCTCTGACATATCCTAAAAAAACACGATCAGCTAAATTAGAAAATATCCCTCCAAATAATAAGCCAAAAGCCAAGTTATTTCGAAAATTATTTTTAAATCCAAACATAAATTTAATAAGTAAAAGAATTGCTATAACACTAGCCCCAATAAATAAATAACTATGATTACTAAAGATACTCCAAGCTCCACCTGTATTATGAGCAACCGTAATATAGAAAAAATTTTTTATCACTGTAAAATTTTCATGAAGATTCAAAAAAATTTCTACCAAACTTTTACTTACTTGATCGATAATTAAAACTAAAACTGCAATAATGTATGTTTTTTTATTCAAGTTCATCACCTCTTCAAGTATACCACAAAATTACAAATCTACCAAGATAACATCTTCACCTATTTTAACAATTTGACCAATCGTAACATTAAAT
>CALWAA010000057.1 GCA_944372725.1 uncultured Bacilli bacterium
TCTACCATCTTTTAAAATAATTCCGTTTAAAGTATCATCATCTATTTTTAATGCAGTTACTTCGTTATTAAGTATTAATTCAATATTATCATTTTGGTTTACTTCTTCGATTAGAGTTTCTTCACCTCGAAATTCATCTCTTCTGTGGATAAGATATACTTTATTTACAATATTTGCCAAGTATAAAGCTTCACTTAAAGCTGATGAACCGCCACCTATAACCGCTATGTCACTATTTTTGTAAAGAGCGCCATCGCATAGAGCACAAGTACTAATCCCTTTTCCTAAGAACTTTTCTTCATTTTCTAAACCTAACATTTTAGGACGTCGGCCACTGGCTATTAATAAGTATTTGGCTTCATAAACATTACTCGTTGTCTTTACTTTTTTGCTATCTTCATCTAAGGAAACGTCTGTTACTTTCTCAAGCTTGTATTCAATTCCTAACTTATTTACCTCTTCAAATAGATTGTAAGCTAAATCAGGTCCAGAGATAGAACTTAGACCAGGATAATTTTCAATTTTGCTTATTCCGTTAATGGTTCCGCCAGGTGCACTTCCTTCTAAAAGTAATACTTTCATGCCAGCACGATGAGCATAGATACTAGCACTAATACCAGAAATACCCATACCAATTATTATTAAATCATACATTATTTTTTCTCCTTTTTTATTACTCTTCCCGCATTAATATCGTTATATAAATTTTCATATTTGCCTTTTCTGCTTAAATAAATTAAATAAACTAAGCCAGTTATAAATAAAATGATTGATATAATTTGAGCTACTTTAAATCCTCCAATCATAAGAGAGTCCGTACGCCATGCTTCAATAAAGAAACGACCTAGGCTATACCACATTAGATAGATACACGTTGTAGCTCCTACTTTAATATATTTTAATCTTCTAATAATTAGTAAGATAATAAACCCAAGTAAACACCATAAAGATTCAAAATAGAATGTTGGTAAATAATATACACCACCGATGTTCATGCCATCAATCACAAATTCTGGAATTAATAAATTCTTTAATTCTGTGTAGGTAGTTGCTATTCCATGAGCTTCCCCATTAAAGAAATTCCCCCATCTTCCTATCGCTTGTGCTAATATTAAACTTGGTGCAGCCATATCCAGTAATTTTAAGAAATTTAAGTGATATTTTTTGGCAAAGAAAAGAGCAGTTAACACGCCAGCAATAATCCCACCATGAATGGCTAGACCACCATTCCATATGGCAAATATTTCTAATAAGTTATTACTGTAGTAAGAAAAATTAAAGATGATATAATAAAGTCTTGCTCCAATTATTCCCATAATAATAGCCCAAAAACATATATTAAAGATTAAATCTTTAGGATATTTAAATTTCTTTGCTTCTTTTTCTAATAAAATAAGTCCTATAACAATACCAATTAATATTAAAATAGAATACCACTGAATATCAATCCCAAAAATGGTAAATATGACTGGATTCATAAAATTCCTCATTTCTAAAATTATTATACACTATTTTTTACTTTCCTAAAAGATAGAACTTTTTTGTCTAGTATATCTAATAATAAACTGATTATTACAATTAACATCAAACCAGAAAATATCCATAAAGGCAAACAATTAAAGCCAAACAAATAAATGGAATATCCTGCTAGACTTGATAAGTTAATAATAAGGGGGATAAATATTTTTCTTCTATATAGAAAGTACCAAATTACGGATAGGATATCCGCCATAAACATGTATCTTTCATGCATAAATGGTAAGAAGTAAGTAGCAATTAAAACACTAAGTAAGGCAACACTAATGATTTCTTTTCCCTCTATTTTCTTTTTCCTTTTGATAAAATATATTAGTAATCCTAAAAAAATAAGTCCGGTTATTATAAATAATATGTAACCAATTGCCTTTATATTAGGTAAAAATGTGTAAATATTGGCTAGATTTCTTGTTAAATAAACAGAATAATTGGTTGTTTGTTCTAAATAAGTTGTAAAACAGTTTATAAGAGGCATACCCATTATTAAAACCGGTAAACACATTAATATATTACCTAAAGGAATGAGTAAGAAATTAAAGATAGAAAACTTTTTATTAACAAAATAAATAATAATATATAAGGGTAAAATAAAGATAAATTGTAATTTGAAACTAAAAGCAATTCCTAAGCTTAGAAAAGATAAGGAATATTTTTCTTTTATTAATAAATATAGGGATAATAAAACAAAAGTTGTATATATACTATCACATTGTGCCCATACAGAACTATTTAAAATGATGGTTGGTAAGAATAAAATAACAATTCAACCTAAATAAGCATGTTTTGAATTAGTAAGTTTTTTTATAATTTTATAGCCAATCAAGCCCATTAATATATCAAATACTACTGATAACATTTTGATTTTTACTATAGCACTTCCTGGTAGGAATGTAAGTAAGTAGAGTAAAATTAAATATGGGGGATTGTAATTACCTAAACCACCAGCAATAGCACTTAAGCCTTCTTCCGAAATAATATTGTACCATCTCAGTGAGAGCCTTTTATAATCGCCACTTTTCAGCGAAAAAAAGAAGTATTTGATGAGAATACTTACTAAAATTAAACTGATAAATAATATTGTCTTTTTGTTTATGCTTTTCTTATTCGTCAATTATTTCAACTCTCTTTCAATTATATATCTTGGTCTATGTTTGGTTTCACTATATATTTTACCCACATACTCACCAATTAAACCTACAGATACTAATTGAACTCCGCCAATAAACCAAATTGATAGCATAATAAATGCCCAACCATCCACTGTGTTACCAAGTATTTTTACAACAATGGTATAAATAATCATAATAATACTGATAAATAACATAATAAACCCTAAGGTTGTAATCATTTTAAGTGGTTTTACACTGAATGAGGTTATTCCATCCCAAGCAAAAGATACCATTTTCTTGAGAGGATATTTAGATTCGCCAGCTGCTCTTTCTTTTCTCTCATAAGTTGCTACTGATGTTTGAAAACCTATTAAAGGTACAATTCCTCTTAAAAATAAATTTACTTCATCAAAACGTTCTAGTTCATCTAGAGCTCTTTTGCTCATTAACCGGCAATCCGCATGATTAAATACCACTTCTACACCCATTACTCTCATTAATTTGTAGAAAGATTCAGCTGTAAATCTTTTAAACCAGCTATCTTTTTTACGAGAACTGCGAACTCCATAAACAATCTCCGAACCTTTATTATTTTCTTCAATCATTTTATCAATGACATTAATGTCATCTTGTAAGTCAGCATCCATACTAATAGTAATATCTGCATATTTCTTAGCAGTCATTAGTCCTGCTAGTAAAGCATTTTGGTGTCCTTTATTACGAGATAATTTCACACCAACAAATAAAGGGTCTTCATTATGATATTCTTCGATAAGTTCCCAAGTTTTATCTTTTGAGCCATCATTTACAAACATTACTTTACTATCTTTGCTAATCTTATTCTCTTTTATTAGATTATCCATCTTTTCTTTTAATTCTTTTTTGGTTAATGGTAATACTTCTTCTTCATTATAACAAGGTATTACTAAATATAATATTTTAGACATTTTTACACCTCACATTCATTATAGCAACCTAATTCTTTTTTCTCAAGACTTTTGTCTTCTTTTTACTTATTATATACTCTCTTAAACTAATCCATTCAATTCCGAGTATCAATACTGATAAAACAAGATAAGAGGCGATACTCATATAAGTTCTTTCACACTCATTATCTACTCTAAAAATAAAGGTATCACTGGTTTCTTCTTCATTTACATAAACAGAACCATTATTATAAGCTTTATAATACTCAGATTCATTATAAGTACCAACGCTTAACACAGACTCACCAGAAATTTTCGATAATTCAATGCGGTAACGAGTGTTTTTAGTAGGATTAATATCATCAAAGTTAAATTTAGGATTACTGCCATCTTTAATATTACTACTATTCAATTCTTCTTCTACTAATAACTTATTATTATCGTCATATAATCTAAATAGATATATACTTTCTTCTTGTTCACTCTTATTATTTAGACGCACTCTTATTTCATTAAAGGTATCACTGGTTGTGAATGTTTGACTAACTTTATTTTCGCCTATTTCTATTTCTGTAAAGCCACGATAAGATAGCACTCTAATATCTTCATATGTATTTTTATCTAATGCATATTTTGGAAAATTAATTGTTAGTAAAAGGAAAGTTATCAACATTAGGGCTATACTTCCTATTTTTAAAATTTGTTTTTTATGATGAGTTATATTTTTTAAAACTTTAGTTTTACTTTCCTTTTTTTCCTCTCCTATCATTTCTTCTTTATTTAGTTTAGAATAGATTAAACCTAAAGGAATAATCATCCATGGTAAGAAAGATAGGCTATATCTTTGAGCTGCTTCCCATATCATATAGAAGAGGATTGCTCCAAAAAGGCCAATATAAATTATTGCATCATAATGATACTCAATTTCTTTTTTTCTAAATATTTGGTATGCTCCTACAAGTATCATCAAACTGATATAGGTTTTTAATATTTGTAAGGTATATTTTAAGAATATATTGGTATTACCATACCCACCTAAATATTCATAAATACCAGTTCCATCAGCAGTATTATTTAATTTGGCATAAACACCATAATTGCCACTGGACCAAGTACGGGCTATTTTCATACCCTCTAACCTTATTAAACCAATGGGTCCTAGCTCACTCATTCTTTCCTTTATTACTTCGATGTTTGCTTCCGCTTTATCTTCTTTTGTTTCTTCATTAAATGTTAAATCATGGTCGGGACTATTGTAACCACCAGTGTATTCTTCATTTAAGCCCATCATAATCCAGTGTGTTATAGGAAATGAGGCATTTTTATCTAAATCTAGTTCAAAACTATTTTCTACTATTTTAAAACCAAAGAAACCTATTATTAAGCCTAAGAATAAAGCTAGGTATATTTTTAATTTATTGGTTACTTTTTTATTAATTAAGATATATCCTAAGCTAGCGATTAAAAGAATCACTACCACAATACGGACCTTTAAGCCTATTAAAAAAGTAATACCTGATAAAATTCCTAAGATTATCTTATTTCTTGGGCTAGTTTCTTTTATGCATTTAATTATTAAATAAAGCCCAATGACTGCGAATGGCATACATAGTGTATCGGTATAAAAATAAGATGAATATAAATAAAAGATAGGATTTATTACCATGAATATTAAAGCAAGTAACCCGGCTTTTGGCCCCTTTAGTTCTTTTCCTATTAAATAAATGAAATATCCAGTTAAAGCCATAAATAAGGCATTGAAAATAGTACCCATTAATAACACATTTGTGCATCCAAAGATACTTCCTATTTTAGTAAATCCATAAACAAATATTAGTAAAGGAATTTGATTGGTGTATTTAGAAAAGTAAGGTCCGGTTATAGTTAAGCTATTTTCACTCATCATACGATTAACGTATTCAATAATGTGAGATAAATCTGTAACAGATGATATTGGTAAAAATATGCCTATTAATAATAAACCGATAAAGAATAATATGCTTAGAATAATAGCAATTATCTTTATTTTTTTATCAGATAGTTTAGCTAGTTTTTTATAAATAAACTTAAATAAAAAGAATGTTATAATGGTACCAATTATTACAATTAAAGGTGATAGTTTTTGGTCTATTCCATAAAAAGCGCTAACTACTGTAATATAGAAAAAAATAATCATTAGTATGCATATTATCACTTTATAGCTAACATTAAAAAACTTAGTCATAAGTTACACCTCTTTGAGTTATTTAATTAACAATATTATATCTATAAACTATATAAATTTCAATATATCTAATAAAAGAAAAAACACTAGTTAAAACTAATGTTTAAGATACTACATAAGGGTTAGTTGCAGTGCCATTGCCTGATGAAATAGTGATATCATTACGTAAATTAATAACGGGACGGACACCATATTCGTTATTCACCCAGAGGTTGCTGAGGCTGCCGTACGAATTCACATAGTACGCCCAAGCAGGATAGGCAACGGAAGAGTCATGTGTAGCCGGGGACATGGTCCAGTAAACTTGGTTAGTATATAGATAATTACTTGAATTATTTGCATTCCATGCTAATCCTGCCATTACTACTTCATCCGCTGTGATTAATCCTACTGGTATTTTTAACAAATCACTACTATTACTACATTTAAAGCTTGGATTTACATTATTGCTATTTGATACTAATCTTCCAAATACTGCATAAGTATGGCTTCCGGTTGAACTCCAACTATCTCCACTGACCAAATTCCTATCACTACAAAATCCTATACCTGTATCGATATCATCTGCATAACTTGCTAGTTTACTATTATACCATGTATTTAATACTCCCATGATAGTACTATTCGTATTTTGTCCATGTTGCTCACCACTTGTGTATTTTAATCCTACATATTCACTTCGGTCATAACTATCATTAAATGCACTTGTTTGCAATTGGGTATTTGTTCCGGTGGTATTGACACTGGTTCCTTGATATATCATTCTGATACTTCCATTTCCATTAATTCTGATAATTCGCCAATAAAATCCTGCCCATTTTACCCAGTTATCTGTTGGGTTTCCTGCAAAGTAATATACTTCTCCATCATTATCATACTGATTACTATTTGCTGATTTATAGATTGTTCCTGTTGTTGT
>CALWAA010000058.1 GCA_944372725.1 uncultured Bacilli bacterium
TTTTTGAAAAAAAATAACTCTTTTCGAGTTATCCTTCATCAACTTCACTTACAACATATAGTTGAAGGTTTAAATTACCATTATTTATTTCATCAGCGACTAAATCTTCATCAATCCAAATTCTTAATGTTTTAGTTGTAGTACTACTAGCGGCAGCTGCTAATGAACCGGTATCAATTTGATAATAAGTTGTACTTCCTTCAGATATCGTTGGAGTTAAGCTACTTAAAACGGTAGAACTACTACCATCTGTTGAAACTTTAATACTACTTAGAGGAATATTATTGCCACTTCCAGCATAAATATATAATGTATAAGATGCTGGTAAGTTACTAGCTGTATTTACTACTGTGTATCTAATTGGATTTGATGCAAGTCCATCAGCTGTAGTCATGGGCTCTGTTAGTTTTAGAGCACTAATTCCCGATACGGTAAGTTCTAGATTTCCAGCTGTAATTACTTGGTCATCTGTATTTTTATTTACGTTAAAAAATATTGCATAACTAACCCCTATTACCGCGATTGTTACCAAAATTACTGCAATGGCAATTATGGTAGTTTGTTTCTTGATAATATCCTTTATCTTCATATACTATCACCATATTTTAATAATACCATAAATGTAGGATAAAATACAAGATAATTTTATCACTTTTTTAAAAATCTGTTAATTCTTCTAATTTATAATAGTAATTTACATTTTTATTTTGTAAATTAATGTCTATTTTATAGCCATCTCTAGTTCCTTTTATGGTTTTCGTTGTTAAAACATAAATGTAATTATCGTCTACTTTCCTTTTTTCAAAATTATCTAATTGATATTTTATTGTATTAATTGTAATGGAAGAATTATCGCAATTTTTATCTGTTACTAAAAGTATTCTATATTTTTTATTTACTTGATAAGCATTATTTACAATTACATTATCAAAGCCATCAATATTATTTAAAAATAAATCTAATTTTGTTTCACCCTCAATTGCTAATGCTAATTGGGAATTTAATTCCTGTTTAAAATAAATCCATAAAGGAATAGAAATAATAATAAATATAATTATTAATGTTATTTCTATTTTGGTGTTTCTTATCATTTTATCAACCATTTAAAATCCCCCTGAATGGCTTATACTTTACCACTTTTTTCTTTTAATGTCAAAAAAATAAGCACAATAATGCTTATTTTATAACAATATTAACAATTTTACCTTTAATTACAATTACTTTAACTATCTCTTTTCCCTCAATATGTTTTTTTACGTTTTCATTTGCTAAAGCTTTATTCTTAATTTCTTCTTCGGTATCATCTTTCGTTATATTTATTTCACCACGTAATTTACCATTTACTTGAACACCGATAGTTATTTCCTTATCTATGGTCTTTTCTTCATCATATACTGGCCAAGATGATTCACAGATAGGTTTATAACCTAAAGCCTCATTTAATTCTTCCGTGATATGAGGTGCAATAGGATTTAAGAGAGTTAATAATACTTGATAATCCTTTTTAGTAATAGCTTCTTGTTCATCATATTTGTTAGCTAAAATCATAAGGGTTGATATCGCTGTATTATAGCCTAAATGAGTTAAGTCATATTCTACCTTTTTAATGCTCTTATTAATTATTACTTCTAAATTAGGAGAATATTCTTCTTTATCTATTACTTTATCTTTTAAGCGAATTACTTTATCAATAAATCTTTTACATCCCTTTAAAGAATCTGTACTCCATGGACAGTCTTGTTCATAATCTCCCATAAACATTTCATAGACACGAAGCGTATCAGCACCATATTCACGAACAATATCATCAGGGTTAATAACGTTTCCTTTTGATTTACTCATCTTCTGGTTATCACTACCCAAAACCATACCATGACTAACACGAGTATCAATCATTTCTTTATTTGGTACTAAACCAATATTATACAAGAATTGAACCCAGAATCTAGCATATAATAAGTGTCTTGCTGTGTGTTCCATTCCTCCATTATACCAGTTTACTTTGTTCCAATATTTCATGTTTTCCATGGAAGCAAATTCATGGTCATTATGAGGGTCCATAAATCTTAGGAAATACCATGATGACCCAGCCCAGTTTGGCATTGTGTCTGTTTCTCTTTTGGCAGGTCGCCCACACTTTGGACAAGTTGTATTTACCCAGTCCGTAATTTTAGCAAGTGGAGATTCACCATTATCAGTTGGTTCGTATTCCGCTACATCGGGAAGTAATAATGGTAAGTCAGCTTCATCCATTGGAACCCATCCACAAGACTCACAATAAATCATTGGAATTGGCTCACCCCAGAAACGTTGTCTTGAGAAAATCCAATCACGCATTTTGTAATTTGCTTTTTTCTTACCACAATTATTATTTTCTAAATATTCTAACATCTTATTAATCGCATCTTCTTTATTTAAACCATTTAAGAAGCCAGAATTAATATGAATGCCATCCCCTTCCATTGCTCCCGGTTTCATGGCATATTCAAATGTTTTCTTGTGAAGACCATCTACTATTTCTTTTTCAATTACTTTTTTGTCGACCCATTCAATTGTAAATGTTTCATCTTCATCTAAATTTTGCTTTTCTTGACTTTTACTTACTAATTTAAATAAGAAACCAGTAGACTCAATATTGAAATATTTATCTTTATTGTAAGCATAATAATGATGATTTATTTTAGGTAGTTCATGCATAAGTTCTATATCTTTATAGCCTGTTTCCTCTAAAATTTCTCTTTTGGCACATTCAAGAGCAGTTTCTCCTTCTTTTATCGTGCCACCAATAAATAGGCGTCCACCTAGATTATGCCAGTTAAGGGTTAAATACTTATTATTTTCCTCATCATAAAGAATTGCAACAATACTATTTTTCTTCGTTTCATTTTCATGAGGAGTTCCGGTAATCTCTTCTAATACTTGGATAATTGGAATATTAAATTTACGAGCAAATTCATAGTCACGACTATCATGAGCTGGTACGGCCATAATTGCACCCGTTCCATAGCTAGATAGAACATAATCACTAATATAGATTGGAATACGCTCATTATTTACCGGATTAATCGCATAAGCACCTGTAAATACACCTGTTTTTTCTTTATTTAATTCCGTTCTTTCCATTTCATTTTTAAGTAAACAAGCTTCTTTATATTTTTTAACTTCTTCTTTGTGTTCAGCGGTAGTAATGATATCTACTAACGCATGTTCTGGTGCTAAAACACAGTATGTTGCCCCAAAAAGGGTATCACATCTTGTTGTAAATACCGTAAATGATTCATTGTGGCCATCAATTTTAAAATCCACTTCGGCACCAATTGATTTTCCTATCCAATTGATTTGGCCTAGTTTTACTTTTGGTGCAAAATGGGTATCATCCAGTCCTGTTAGTAAATCTTCGGCATAATCACTCATTTTTAGCATCCATTGACTTTTATTTTTTTGGACAACTTGAGTGCCACACCTTTCGCATACTCCTCCAGCAGCATCTTCGTTAGATAAAACGGTTTTACAGTTTGGACACCAATTTACTGGTACTGTTGCTTTATAAGCCATATTGTGTTTATAAAACTCTAGGAATTGCCATTGCGTCCATTTATAATACTCAGGGTCGGTGGTAGAAAATTCACGGTCCCAATCAAAGGAAAAACCAAGTGTTTTCATCTGACGTTTAAAGGTCTTAATATTTTCTTTTACAGCTTCCTTAGGATGAATATGGTTTTTGATAGCATACTGTTCGGCTGGAGCGCCAAAAGCATCCCATCCCATTGGAAATAGGACATTTTCTCCTTGCATTCTTTTCATTCTTGCTAAAGCATCTTGGGCTGTATAACTTCTTACATGACCAACATGTAATCCGGCACCAGATGGATAAGGAAACTCTACTAAGATGTAGTATGGCTTTTTTTCGCTTCCATCTATCGCTTTAAAGCTTTTATGTTCATCCCAATAATTTTGCCATTTTTTTTCTATCTCATTAAAATTCATTTTCTTTCCTCCTTGTGTTTTAAATGTCTACCATATATTTCATATAAAGCATAAATTAAGCCAAATAATAGGGCAAAAGCAATAATCATTTGCCACATAATAGCAAAAGGCATCAGCATAATTACACTTGATACAATAGATATGATAAAAGCATTTATGATAGATATTATGATAATCATTTTATCCATATCTAATTTTTTCGTATCTAATTTAAATTTAGCACTTAAATAATCTACTTCACTAATATTTTTGATTTTCTTTCTTTTTCCTTTTTTGGTTACACCTTTATTTTTAATTAGATTTAATTTTCTTTTGTTAATCAGGAAATAATCTACCACAAAAACTATCATAAATAGCGCTATAAAGATATAAAGTGATAATAAATATTCGTTCATAAAACTCCTCCTTTAAAAATAAAAAGATGGAACCAAAAAGGGCGTAAATGTACGCGGTACCACCTTTATTTATTACTTTCAAGTCTTTAAGGGAACTACCCCACTATACTCCAAAAAGCAAGTTCATAATTCGCCTTTATTCGTTTTCATCAACCACGAACTTTCTTCAAAAAGACTCCTTATTACTACTCTTTTTTTCCACGTATTTACCCTATTTTACTAAATTTCGGAAACATATTCAAGTAATTTTATAAACATTCTAACAAAAACATCTTTTAAACCTTTTCTCTTTAGCTTTCTAATTTCAATTCTTTTCTTGTTTATTTCCATTTGACTAAACATAATTGCCGCGATTTTTTCTTTTAAATCTGTCTTAATTTTGGCATCACTGATAATGGAGTTGATATCCTCATTAATTAATCTTACCGCATCTATTTCAATGTCTTTTCCTTTACAATTGATGGTTAATTGGCTCGTTGTCGGAATGCTTTTGGCTTCGACAATAAAATCGGCTTCATCAGCATAACACTCAATTGGGATTTCAGTATCATTGATATAAGCGATGACATCTTCGGCTTCTCTTGTATTTCTAAATCTGATTTTATAATTTCTTGTTTTCGGAATGATACCGGTTTTTCCCTCAATTGGTCTAATAATAAGGGTGTAGTTATTAGCAAGATAATTATAGTCTATCGCGGTAATAATATAATAGCCTTCTTCATTTAATCTTGATAAACCATCATCTTCATACAATTTATAAATATTGCTTCTTCCAGGGAAAACATGGATTTCTAATCCTTCTGGTGGATTCGTATCATTTAAGTTTTCACCAAGAATCGCTAAAGGAATAATAGAACCACTTTTTGCAAAGACCGGATAATCTTCATCTTTGTAGAAAGCAACATATCTTCTATTTCCTGGGAACTTTTTACCGGTTTTAAAATCATACCAAGTTCCTTTTGGTAAAAAGATTTGCTCCACACAACGGTTCATGACATTATCTTGTTTTTTGGTAATCGCTTTCACAAGAAGTTCACTACCAAAATAATATTCATTTTTATAAGCAGGTTCATCATATACTTCGGGATAACTATAATAAAGGGGTTGAATTAATGGTAAACCGGTTTTGTGATATTTGTAATTTTCAGTATATAAATAAGGGATTAATCTTTGTCTTAAATGGCAATAATCTTTAGCAATCGTATAAGTTTTAATATCCCAACTCCATGGTTCTCTTTTGTAATAATGTCCTCTTTCACAAGCAAGTCTAAATATGGGACTAAAGCATCCAAACTCTATATATCTAATATATAATTCACTATCTTCCATACCACCTTTATAGCCACCGATATCATGACTCCACCAAGATACACCGATATTAGATGCACTAGAATTAAAACTAGGGAGGTAATTTAGTGTATCAAAGCCAACATTTGTCTTCCCAGAATAATGGACACCATAAAGATGGCTTGCTATTAAATTGTTACGAGAAAAAAGGAATGGTCTTGTGTGATTATCTTTATAATAGTTCATAAAATGATAATGATTTAAAGCACGCAAGCTCGCATAATCATAGTTATAATCTACCCAATAGAAGTCTACTCCTAAACTATCTAAAGGCTTGATTAAATGATTAAAATAAATACTTAAGAACGTTTTATCAAAAACATTAAATGGTATTCTTCTCGTGTTAATGAGTCCTAATTCTGTTGCAATAATACGGAATTGTTCTTCGTGTTCACCAATTCCCTCCACTGGGTCCATGTTAATTCCTACTCTTACTCCTCGCTCATGCATATAAGTTGTAAAAGCATAAGGGTCTGGGAATAACTCCGGATTAAAAGTAAAGCCCGTTTTGAATTTATTTAAATCTCGTTTGTCTTTTAAGTGCCAAAATTCATTTAGTAATAATACGGAAATAGGAATAGAGTGAGAATTAAAGGCTTTAATTAATTTCTTGGTATCTTCAAAAGAATAAATCATGTCTCTATTCCACCATATACCTAAAGCATATCTTGGTATTAATGGTGGTAACCCTGTTAAAGTAAAATAATCTTTTAGACATAAGCCAAAATCTCTTCGATAGATAAATAAATACGTATCTATTCTTTTTTCTGTAGGTTTTACTAAAAAGCCATCTTCCATAAAAACAAGACTTTTAGAATCATCAAAAGAAGCAAAACCGTCAGTGGAATATAAACCTTTTTTTAATGAACTCTTCATATTTTTATCGAGGGATACTTT
>CALWAA010000059.1 GCA_944372725.1 uncultured Bacilli bacterium
AATTTCTTAGAATATACGGAAGTATTATAAGAAGAATACTTGTAAAAAGTGAAATCATTAAGTATAATGATAGTATAAATAATTTTTTAGGAGGAATATTAAAAATATGGATGACACAAATTTAAAATTTGCTAAAACAATTGAAAATTTAGAAAGTAGACTATTAAACATCAGAGCAGGTAGAGCCAATCCGGCGATGTTAAATGGAATTAATGCAAGTTATTATGGGGTACCTACGCCCATTCAATCTCTTGCTAATATTACAGTTCCGGAAGCACGTAGCTTAATGGTTAAGCCTTTTGATAAAAGTGCTTTAAAAGAAATTGAAAGAGCTATTAATGAAGCAAATATTGGGATTACGCCAGTAAATAATGGCGAAGTTATTATTTTAACTGTTCCAGAACTTACAGAAGAAAAGAGAAGAGAATATGTTAAGATGGCTAAATCTGTCTGTGAAGAAGCGAAAGTTGCTTTAAGAAATATTAGACAAGATGCTAATAATGAAATTAAAAAAATGGAATTACCAGAAGATGAAGAAAAAATGTATTTAGAAGACATACAAGAGAGTATTAATGAATATAATAAAAAGATAGATGAGATATTTAAGGAAAAAGAAGCAGAACTAATGAGGGTATAATATGAAGAAAAATCTTAAGGAAATTGATAGTAAAGAAGTTAATGAAGTCGTTTCATTAACAAAGAAAATCTTAAACTTGCTATATATAGTAATGATTGTAGCAATCATTTTATGTGGCACCATTATTCTTAAAAACTTAAATGTTTGGAATATTTTACTTACTTTCCTTAAGGTCTTATCCCCTTTATTTATTGGTTTTGTTATTGCTTGGTTATTTAATCCAATTGTTAAAAAATTACATCAAAAAGGTATACCAAGAATTGTTGGAAGTATTTTAGTATATGCAGTATTCTTAATCTTTATTTATGTATTTTTAAGAATTTTAGTTCCAACATTATATAAGCAAATTAATGAACTTATAGCTACATTACCATCAATATTAGATAAATTTAGTAATTTTGCAGATGATTTAATTAATCAAATATCAATTAGTGGGATTGATTTAACTAATTTTAGAGATAATTTGTTTGATGGGGTAGGAGGCTTCTTAGTTAATTTTACGAATTCTCTACCTACCTCACTAATTGGTATTTTAGGAAGTTTAGCATCTGGTATCGGTACTATTTTAATTAGTTTAGTAATTGGTTTATATATGCTATTTGATTTTGATGCTATTACGAAACATTTTTTGAAATTAGTACCAAATAAAAATAAATATGAAATAGAAGTATTAATTACGGATATTGGAAAAGAAGTTAGAAAAACGATTAGTGGCACGCTTTTAGTAGCATTCATGGTCTTTGTTTGTGATACGATTGGTTTTGCTATTATTGGTTTAAATGCACCACTATTATTTGGAATTTTTTGTGGTTTAACCGATTTAATTCCTTATATTGGTCCTTATATTGGAGGTGCTGCTGCCGTAATTGTAGGCTTTAGTCAAGGAACGATTACGGGAATTGCGGTTTTAATTATCTGTGTAGTGGTACAATTATTAGAGAACTATGTTTTACAACCAATTGTTATGAGTAAGACAACTCATTTACATCCAGTAACCATTATGATTGGCTTATTAGTATTTGCTCATTATTTTGGTATAGTTGGTATGATTATTGCCACTCCATGTATTGCCTTATTAAAAGTAATATTTAGATTTATTGTTAAAAAATATAATTTATTTAAAGATGATGAAGTCTTATTAAAAGAAGTACTCAAAGATGATTAGAGTACTTCTTTTTTTAAGGTTTTGCCACAAATGTAATCAGCAGAAACATGAAATCTTGTTACAAACGCATGAAGATAAGCAGCAGTCATATATTCCGGATGTTTTTCTAATTTGGCTATGGTTGCCGCAGAAACATGTAAATCTTTAGCTAACTCTTTTTGGGTAACACGATTAATTTTACGAACATATCTCATACTAAATCTTAAATATTTATAATCAATATCTCGTAAATGAACAGTTCTAATCACTTTGCTAATTCCCAGTAAAGCATTTAAAGAGACTTTAAAGTAATTACTTAGAGTATTTAATTCATCAATTTTCATTGGTCTTTCGTTTCCTTCATAAAGTTTATATACAGCTAAAGATATTTTTAAACGCTTAGCAACATCTCTTTGAGATAAACCACGTTCTGTACGAATTTGGGCAATTAGAAACCCATTTTGCATATAATTCCTCCTTTCGGGTGGCATAGTATAACAGATAAAAAGCGCGAATTTTGTCGAACCGTGTCACAGGCCTCAAAATTTGTAGCCATATTTCAAAAAAATAAAGGAAAATAAAGAAATACGGGTAATAAATAGTTATGAAGGGAGGTAAAGTATATGGCTAAAATAGAAGTAATAAAACAACGAGATTTAAAAGATTGTGGTGCTTGTTGCATTGAGGCAATTGTAAAATATTATGGTGGCTATGTTCCTATGGAAAAAGTGCGAGATGATACTTGTACCAATGCGAGTGGAACAACAGCCTTTCATATTGTAAAAGCATTATGTACTTATGGCTTTGATGCAATGGGTGTAAAAACAGATAGCATATCAGATGAAAATATTTATTTGCCAGCGATTGCACATGTAGTTTTAAAAAATGGCTTGCAACATTTTGTAGTAGTCTATAAATTGAATCATAAATATATTTATTTGATGGACCCAGCTAAAGGAAAAACAAAAATGTTAATTTCTGATTTTGAAGAAATATGGGACCATATTTTAATATTAGCAACCCCTAGTAGTAATATCTTAAAATATACCAAAGAACTATCTATTTTGAATCTTTTTATAAATCTTTTATCCAAAAACAAAACCTTATTTTTAAAAGTCTTAATGACAAATTTTATCTTAATGATTTTAACAATATTAGGAAACTTCTACTTTCAAATCAGTATCTCAAGTATCCAAGAAGGACAAGATACAAATTTTATTAAATTTATAGTGATTCTTTTCTTTATAATATTTCTTATTAAAGTATTCGTAAACTATTTCAAAACCTATTACCTTAATTATCTGAACAAAAACCTAGACACTGAATTATTTACTCTATTTATAGAACATATATTTAAACTCCCTTTAAAATTTATTCAAAATCGTACGACTGGAGAAATTGTTACTAGAATAGATGAATTAAGTGATACGAAGAATTTATTCTCAGAAATATTCACAACATTCATTTTAAATACGATTTTGATTATTGGCGCGGTTGTTACCTTGTTTTTGATAAACAATAAATTATTTTTTCTACTCTGTTTAATCATAATAATTTACTTAATAATAGGGGGATTATTTAGTAAGAAAATTTATCAAAAAGTAAAAGAAAACATTGATATGGCAACAGATTTTAATACAACATTAATTGAAAATGTAGACATGAATTATAGTATTAAGAATTTAAATTTAGTAAAAGAATTTATTTATCGAATTGAAAACAAATTAATTATGATGTTAAAGAGTAATTTTTCCTTTACTAGTATTTTAAACCTAATTGAATTAATAAAGAATTTTATATATGAAATAGGTTTGTTTCTTATCATGACAGTGGGTATCTATCTAGTTTACAAAAATGAATTAGAAATATTAAGTCTTGTTACTTTCA
Organism: uncultured Bacilli bacterium; assembly: GCA_944372725.1. Taxonomy (GTDB): domain Bacteria; phylum Bacillota_I; class Bacilli_A; order RF39; family UBA660; genus Caccenecus. The sequence goes on from CALWAA010000059.1 coordinate 3,669, forward strand.
ATAGTATTATCGTTTATTTGTTTAATCCGGCTAGAGAATTAGTTGATTTAATACCAAAATATAATTATCTGAAAGCCTCTTTTAATAAATTAAGCGAATTTTTAGCAACGGAAATCGAAAAAGATTTAGGTGGGTTAAATAGATTGAAGGGTAATCATATCGAAGTAAAAGATTTGAGTTATTCTTATGATTATTTTCATAAAATTTTAAATAAAGTTAATTTTCAAGTAAAAAGTAAAGATAAAGTTTTACTTAGTGGTCCAAGCGGAAGTGGTAAAAGCACAATTTGTAAATTACTTTATCGAAGTTTAGGCACTTATTCGGGAAATATTGAATTAAATAAAACGAGTGAATGTGATTATAGTTTAAAAGCGATCAGAGAAAACATCCTATATGTAGGCCAAAACGAAAATCTTTTTACTGGAACAATCAGAGAGAATATCATTTGTTATAGACAAATATCAGATGAAGAATTTAAAATAGTATGTAAAATTTGTAAGTTAGAAGAAATAGTTAGTAAAAAACCCAACCGATATAACACAGTAATTAATGCATCTCTAAACAATTTAAGTGGAGGAGAAAAACAAAGGATTATTCTAGCACGAGCATTGCTTAAAAAGGCCAAAATATTGATTTTAGATGAAGCATTAAGTGAGGTAAATATTAGTATGGAAAAAGAAATATTAGATAATATTTTTACTTATTATAAAAACAATACGTTAATTTATGTTACCCATAAAAATGTTGATGATAAATTTTCTAAAATTATTCGTTTAGGTGAGATATGTTAGATTTATTTAATAATAAAACCGCTTTTTTGAATAAAAGTCCAAGAATAGGCTGGATTCTTATTATTTCGCTATTATGTATCTTATTATTTATGTTCATTTATGTATGTAAAAAAGAAATTTATGATAGTTATCAAGCAAGAGGAGTTGCATCCTGCAATGATGTTTGCACTATTACAACCGCCATACCTTCCAGTTTAAATTTTGAACAAATTATTTTGAATAATAAGAATTTAGATTATGAACTAATAAGTAAAGAATTAAAAATAGATGAGGCAAATTATCTATCTTATTATGAAATTACCTTATCCGTTAAAGAATCTTTATTAGATAGTGAAATTGTAAATTTGAATTTTTATTATAACAAACAAAAAATTATTACTAAAATAAAAGAAAAAATGTTTTAAAAGGAGGAATAAAATGAAAAGAATGGAAACAGAAGAATTAATGAATTGTAGTGGGGGAGGAATATTTAGTACTATTGCTAATCTGGTAATAAGTATTATTTCTCTTACCAAAGCTATATTTTCTTTAAAGAATTTGCGAGGTTAAAATGAAAAATTTAAGTTCTGAAGAATTAATGCAAGTAAATGGAGGAATATCGGCTGCAGCGATTTTTGGTGGAATTGCCATCGCTATTGCTTTTATTGCCTCTGCTATATATGGTTATTTCTATCCGAAGGAGGGATAATATGAAATTAGAAGACCATGATTTAATTGAAGTATCAGGAGGTGCGATTAATGGAACGCTAATCAATGCCTTTGCTAGATTGCTTGATTTAGTAATTGATATAGGTAGAATGATTGGCTCATCCATTCGCCGCCTAGTAAATTAAAAAGAAAGGGTTTTTTTTAAAGCCCTTTTTTGATATAATAAAATTGCTGGTGATAATATGGATAAAAAAGGATTTACAGCAATGTATATGGTATATTCATTATTTTTAATATTTATTTTAATGATGCTTACAGTCTTATTAGTAAATAATTATAAAAGTAATTTTTTAAATATTTTAAAAAATGATATCAAAGAAGAGTTAAGAGATAAAAATCTTGAAATAAAAGAGGAAATTATTGAAGAAAATGTTGAAAATAATACGATTTAATGCCTAAAATTCTTGCTTATCGTTCTCTTTGGTGATATAATCATTGATAGAAAACGAAGGGAGGGATTTGTAAATGACAAAAGTAGTTGTAAAAAATGGAGATGTTGATGGCGCATTAAGAAAGTTTAAAACTAAAGTTGCCCGCAGCGGTGTCCCTTCAGAACTAAAGAAAAGAAAGCATTATGAAAAACCAGGCGTTCGTAGAAGAAATGAAAAAAAAGAACAAATTAAAAATGCTAGAAAGCATAGAAATTATTAAGGTGATTATATGAATAATAAAATTGCAGAAGATTTAAAACTAGCCATGAAAAGTGGCGATAAATTTAAATTATCGGTTTTAAGAATGCTAAAAAGTGCTTTACAATTAGAATCTATTAGTAAAAAGCACGAATTAAGTGATGATGAAGTATTGAGTGTAATCAAAAAGCAAGTAAAAACTCGTAAAGATTCTATCGAAGAGTTCAAAAAATATGGAAAAGATGAAGAAGTAGCTAAATTAGAACAAGAAATAGAAATCTTAAATGCCTATTTACCGGAAGAAATGACAGAAGAAGAGATAATAAAAGTAATTGATGAAGTATTTAATGATTTAAAGCCAACTAGCATGAAAGAAATGGGCATGGTTATGAAAGAGTTAAATACAAAAATTACCAATGCTGACATGTCACTAGTAAGTAAACTTGTAAAGGAAAGACTAAGTTAGTCTTTTTTGTTTAATGGAGGTTTTTAATGAAAGCACCATATTCTGGTATAACTAAAAAGGAATATGAAAAATTATTAAAAGAAAGTAGGGTAGTTCCTACATTTGTAAATGATGCATATGTTAAACAATCTAAAAGTATGTTAAGAGAAATAGAAGACCAACATAGAAGAAATGCTGAAAAGTTAGCACATGATAATACAATTATAGGTACTAGTTTAGTGAGAGCAAGAAAAAAACGATAGAGAGAGTTATTTAAGAAAAAAGTAATTTTTTTGGTTAATTTAAGTTAGGAAATCCGAAATGGATATCCGAATTGTTTAATTGATAAGCAACAAAGTGATACTT
>CALWAA010000060.1 GCA_944372725.1 uncultured Bacilli bacterium
TACATATTAGATATTTGATGCATATTTTATTTGAAGATTAAAAAAATAGACTAGGATTTGGTTTCTAGTCTTTTAAAATGTTGTAAATTTCTTCATTTGTTTTTGTAGCAGTACTTTCTCTTGTGCCAAAATTAGGAAGCAAATGTAAATGAAAATGCTCTACTTTTTGGTCCTCGCCATAATTTATTAAAAGGGTTAGAGAGTTAGCATTTAATTTTTCCATGATTTTAGGTCCAATTTCTTTTGCTACCTCAAAAATATGGGTTAACATTTTACTATCTAATTCTTGATAATCCGTATAGTGCTTTTTCGGGATAATTAAAGCGTGACCATCGACACTTGGGTTAGCATCCATAATAACTAAAACCATTTCATCTTCATATAAAACTTTGCTAGGGATTTCTCCATTTGCTATTTTACAAAATATACAATCCATTTTTTTCATCTCCATTTTAATTATAACAAAAATTACTAATTATGCAATCTTTTTAGTGCACTTTTACTCCTTCCTTGCATACATTAAAATAGAGGAGGAATCAAGTTGGCAAGTTTTAAAGAGATTGTGACAAAAGCAGTTATTGGGAAAGCAAAAAAGACCAGTGTATCTAAATTTTCTGTTACTCCAAGTGAGGTTCCTGATACGGTTTTAGGCTGTTGGGTTATTAATCATACTTTTGAGGGACGTGGAGTAAATGGCGTGGTTCATGTTACAGGAGGATTTGATGTAAATGTTTGGTATTCTTATAATAATGATACCAAAACAGCTGTAGCAACCGAACATTTTACTTATGAAGATAAGATGAATATTAGACTAAAAGATGGAGCAGTTCTTAATGACGCATCAGAAATTATTGTCAGAAGTTTAACGCAACCTACCGTTACGGATGTAAGTGTAGAAAATGGTGTGGTTCATTTATCGATTGAAAAAGAACTTGGGGTTGAAATTGTCGGAAATACAATGATTAAAGTAAGTGTGGAAGAAGAGGAAGATGATTATGAAGTATTGGAAGATGTACCAGAGGAAGAAGTAGATGAAGTAATAAATGAAATTGATGAGGATTATCTCAAATAGTGTCAACTAAAAACAGTTGACACTCTTCTTGTTGTATGATAAAATGTAATAACAAAGGAGGAAACTTTATGGCAGTTAAATTAAGACTTAAGAGAATGGGCTCTAAACAAAAACCATTTTATCGTATTGTAGCCGCTGATGCTAGAAGTCCTAGAGATGGACGTTTCATTGAGACTGTTGGTACTTATAATCCAATTAAGAAACCAGCCGAAGTAAATGTTAATGAAGAATTAGCTTTAAAATGGTTAAATAATGGAGCAATCCCTACTGATACTGTTCGTTCTATTCTTTCTAAGGAAGGAATTATGACAAAGTATGCAGAGCAAAAAAAAGCAGGTAAGTAATATGGATATAACAGAATTTGCTACTTATTTGGTTAAGAATATTGTGAAAAATCCGGATTTAGTGAAAGTAAGTGCTTTTATGCAAGACGAAGATGAAACCATCTTGGAAATCCTTGTTTCTGATGAAGATATGGGTGCTGTGATTGGTAAGTCTGGTAAAAATGCAAAAGCTCTTAGAACAATTATTCTGGCTTATGCATATGTAAATCATATTAAGAATGTAAAAATTAATATTGATTCGTTTTAAAAATTCCTAGTGATAGGAGTTTTTTCTTATTTTATATTTTATTTTTTCTTATTTTTTGATATACTTAAAAAGAAAGTGGGTTTTAACATGAAAGAATTTAGTGAAAAAGTAACAAAATCAATTTTAACAGGAATTCAACCATCAGGAGTTATTACGCTTGGTAATTATATTGGTGCTATTAAACAGATGGTAAGAATGCAAGAAGAATTTAAATCAACTATTTTTATCGCAGATATGCATGCAATTACAGTTCCACAAAATCCTAATGAGTTACATGCAAATATTCGTAGTTTAGTAGCCCTTTATATCGCTTGTGGGATTGACCCTGATAAAAACATAATTTTTATTCAATCAGAAAATGAATATCATGCCAATATTTCATGGCTTTTAGAATGTAACACTCCCTTTGGCGAATTATCACGAATGACTCAGTTTAAAGATAAAAGCAGTAAGAATGCGAACTTTTATGCCGGTTTGTTTACTTATCCCGTTTTGATGGCTGCTGATATTTTAGCTTATGATGTAGATTATGTTCCGGTAGGAATTGACCAGAAGCAACATGTAGAGCTTGCTCGTAATATTGCCGAACGTTTTAATAAGAAATATGGCGAAACTTTTAAAATACCAGATGTCTATATTACCAAAGAGGGTACCAAAATTATGGATTTAGTTAATCCTGATAAAAAAATGAGTAAATCTAGTGATAATCCGAAAGGTGTCATTAGAATTCTTGATGATGTAGCAAGCATTCGTAAAAAGATAATTGGAGCAACAACGGATAGTGGCTGTGAAATTAAATTTGACCCTGAAAATAAACCAGGTATTAGTAATTTAATTAATATTTGTGTGGCAATTACTGGTAAAAGTGTTGCCGAAATAGAAAGTATGTTTCAAGGTAAAAACTACGGTGAATTTAAAAAGTTTGTTGCTGATATTGTGGTCGATGAGGTTAGTGGTATTCAAAAACGTTATCAGGAAATAATAAATAGTAGTAAACTTGACCAAATATTAGATGAGAATATCAAAGTAGTAAGAGAAATTGCCAAAGAAAAGTTTATGCACATGAAAGAAAAGATGGGCTTATATAAGTAACTTGACGAAAAGAACTCTTGATAGTATACTTGTAATAGAAAGTAGGATGTTATGAAAAAAAGAATACTTAGTGCAATTGTGATGCTAGCAATTGTAATACCAGTAGTATGGATAGGGGGAGATTTATTTCGATTGGGAGTAGGAATCGTTAGTATTTTGGCTTTAAAAGAAATGTTAGATTTAAAGAAAAGCCATCATTCCTTGCCTTATCTGCCTCAGTTAGTAGCAGTCATCACGTTATTATTAATTGTTTTAGCCGAGTATGATGGATATTCCATTCTTTTTGGAGTTACTTATCGGGGACTTGCTATTATGCTTCTTGCTTTACTAGGAATGTCTGTGTTTTATGATGAAAAGAAGTATACGGCAACTGATGCACTATTTTTGATTGGTTCTGTAGTCCTTCTAGGTGTTGCTTTTAATGCGATGATTTTGGCTCGTATGACCGATTTATTTTTATTTATTTATTTAATTTTAATCTTTATTTTTACAGATACATTTGCTATGTTTATGGGAATGGCTTTTGGGCGTCATAAATTAATACCAAAGGTAAGTCCTAAAAAGACTGTTGAAGGTAGCATCTTAGGTTCTGTTATTGGTACCGTTGTAGCTTGCACATTTTATCACTTTTTAGTTAGTCCGATTACAATAAGTGTTGTATTAGTAACTTTAGCATTATCTATTATTGGTCAAATTGGTGATTTAATGTTTAGCAAAATTAAAAGAGAAAATGATATTAAAGATTTTAGCAATTTAATACCTGGTCATGGCGGAATATTGGACCGTCTTGATAGTACAATTGCTATCATGCTAGGATTTTTAATCTTTTATGCAATTTTATAGGAGGATAAAATATGTGGTTTATTGTTTTAATACTATTAATATTTATTTTAGGATTAATTATATTAGTGCATGAATTTGGACATTTTATTACTGCTAAAAAAGCAGGTGTTCATATTTATGAGTTTTCAATTGGCATGGGCCCTTTAATTAAAACTCATAAAGGGAAAGATGGAATTAACTATAATATTCGGGCTTTACCAATTGGTGGGTTTGTATCTATGGCTGGAGAAGTATATGAAGATGATGATACCAAAACCATTAAAAAAGAAGATTTTATGTGTAATAAGAAATGGTGGCAAAGAGTTATTATTTTAGCTGCTGGAGTATTCAATAATTTCTTGCTTGCGATTATTATTTTATTTGTTATGGCTCTTATTTGGGGTGCTAATAGTTTAGAGCCAAGAGTGGGAACAGTCTTAGAAGATTCGGCAGCTGAGGCTGGAGGATTAGAAGTCGGCGATTTAATTTTATCAATTAATGACCATAAAGTTTCTACTTGGGACCAAACGCAAATTGTTCTTTATTTAAAAAATGATAGTAACGTTTATGAATTTGAAGTACTTCGTGATGGAAAGACTCTTACTTTAGAGCTTGAACCAGATGTAACTGAAACGGAAACAGGCGAAGAACAAAAAACGTTTGGTTTTGGAATTGAACAAAAGACGGAAAAAGGTTTATGGGCAAGCATTAAGTATGCTTTTGCAAGGTTTGGCAGTCTTATTTCCACCATGTGGATTACAGTAATTAATTTATTTACAGGGCAAATTTCTTTAAGTAGTTTGTCTGGTCCGGTTGGTATTTATCATGTGGTTGGACAGAGTTTGTCAATGGGATTACAACAAATTGTTTATTTAATTGCTTTCCTAAGTATTAATGTTGGTTTAATTAATATTTTGCCAATACCAGCATTTGATGGTGGAAGAATTTTATTCTTAATAATAGAAAAAATTAAGGGAAGTCCAATTAATGCTAAATTTGAAAATACTTGTCATATGGTGTTCTTCTTCCTTATTATTTTACTTATGATTTATATTACAGTATTTGATATTATAAGATTTACATAGTAAAGTACTACTTGAATAATAGCCTAATCTATGATATGATGTATATAGATGAAGGAAACTTCATAAAATAAAAAAGGAACATTCAATATTTCTAGTGTTGAGTGCTACCAAATAAATTTGACTGGCACCTAATTCATTAGATGAGTTAGGTGCTCTTTTAATTTAACACTACAAAAAGTAAGTTTTTTTAATTGCTAATTTGATTTATTTCGTATATAATTTTTTTGGAGGTAATAATACATGAATAAAAAACCACGAAAAAATGGAGAAATCCTTAATTTAAGGAATGTAACTCAATATCAAGCTTTTTATGTTAAAGGCGGTATGTCAAAAGGGTTTGGCCAATCTGAAGCTTATAGACAAATTCAGGAAGATGTTTTTGCTGCTCAACAAGCTTTAGCAAGACAAATAACAGGGCAATCTATAAGCACAGAAAATGCTAATGATGAAGCACAAAAATTAGTAAGAAAAAAAGATTAATTATTAGTTTATTGTACATTTTTTGGGATTCCAATGTATGTCTGCTTAATTTTTAAATGGCACCGATGTATTGGTGTTCTTTTATTTGATATTATACTACAAGTGAATGTTATAGTGGAAATAGTAAAAAACATCTTTCTTTTTAAATGGTAGTTATGATAGAATATAGATATGTCCCAATAGTTCAGCTGGATAGAATGCTAGCCTCCGACGCTAGAGATCGTGGGTTCGAATCCCGCTTGGGACACCATTTATTTTGGGGGAGGTTTTATAATGGAGTTAATTTTAATTTATATTATTCTTGTAGCTTTAGGATTTGGTATAGAGTTAAAAATGGAATTACAAATGTTTAAAGATATTGCGGATGCTGGTTATAAGCCTAATTTTGAAGTTTTAGCAAACATTAGTAAGACGTTTCCAGAACAAAAGAAAAATGCTTTTCTATCTTTACTTATTCCGGGAGTTAATTTTGCTTATTTAGCAGATAGAGCTAAAAAATATCAGGAGCAGAAACCTTATTTATTAGATTCTCTTTATGTGATGGATGTTATTTCGGAAATGAATGATTATGAAAAAAGAGAATATGAGAAAAAGCCTACTGGTTTAAGAGCTATTTCTGTGCCTATTATTTGCCAAAATAAATTAGATCATGCTTTTGTGATAGAAAAAAAGGAGCCTTTTGGTATTAGTAAAATTTATTATGAAAGAAATTCTCAAACGGATCAATATACCATTCTTTTTGTAGAAGGTCCAGCGAAACATCTTAGTGAATCAGAATTAATGGATATCGTAAAACAAAGTCATGAACACTTATCAGATTTAGTTACTAAAGCAATATTAGAAGCAGTTTTAAGCCAAGGACCTAAAAAAGATGATTTCAGCGAAAGAGAAATGTTAGAACTTTTTTACAAGAATTTGGAAGCAGAGAAAGTTTCACGTAGTGGTGAGTCTGATGTTTTAAAGCGTACCTTGAAAAAACCAGAAGATAAATAATGGGGTATTTTATGCTTGTAGAACAATATAATACTTTAAATAAAGAAAATTCAAATTCTATTTTAGATAAATATTTTGCTACCAAAACATTACAAAGATTGAAGGGAAAAGGATTGTTTTGTGGGATGGATTATGTAAGCATTCCCGAATTAATACCAAGAGAATACTATTCCCGATATGATCACTCTAAAAATGTTGGTTACACTGCTTGGAAGTTATCGGAAGACTTAAAAGTGGCCTTAGCAGGTGCTTTTCATGATGTGGGTTCTTTATCATTTGCTCATGTTAATTCTTTTAAAAAAGGAGATGCTTTAAAACAAGAGAGTGATGAGTTAAGTGTAAGAGAAATATTACTTCAAGATGAAGAGTTGCTTTCGTATTTACATGATGACCATATTTTGATAGATGATGTTGTAGAAGCTACAAAGTATCCTTTAATTGATAA
>CALWAA010000061.1 GCA_944372725.1 uncultured Bacilli bacterium
AGCAATTAGTTGCCAGTGAATCATCTAATAATGGGAATACTAGTAATGTTGATTTACTAAGAAGGATTAGTCAACTAGAAAAAGTTGTATTTGGAAAATATGAATAATAATATTCGGACAAATGCTGCATAAGTTATTATGTAGAGGAAAGTCCATGCTCACACAGACCTGTGATGGCTGTAGCCTTCGTGCTTAGGGAAAAAATAACCTAAGGTAGCAATTGCTAACGGCGGATAAAAAGACTAAAAGCTTAGGCTCATGACTTAGTAATCCATAAAGTGCCATAGTAACGTACAAACTGGAAACGGTGGAAATGGAACGCGGTAAACCCCACGAGTGAGAAATCCAAAATTTGGTAGGAGAGCTCTTACAAAAGAATCAAATGGCGTAAGGGTCTAGTTTTAACTAGAAGATAAATATTTGTCGCCCGTAAGGGAACAGAACATGGCTTATGAAGATTATTATTTTAAAATTAAAAAAAGATTGGAGTGAAATACCTTGGATAGTATTGGGAGTATATTAAAAAATACTCGAGAACAATCAGGGGTAAGCATCGAGGAAGCAAGCTCGGATTTAAATATTAATGTAAATTTTTTAATGAATATTGAAGAAGGTAAAATTGGTTGTTTCAAAGATATATTTGAATTAAAAGATTATATTAGTAGTTATGCGAAATATCTAGGTTTAGATAGTGAAAAACTAATTGATGAGTTTAATGAATATATGTTTGAATACACCTCTAAAATACCAGTTAAAGAAATTGAGAAAATTGCTAAAAAAGATGCAAAAGAAGAGACAAACAAAATTTCCAGTCCATATACAAGAAAGCCAAAAAAACATAATAATGCTTATTATATAGGTATTTATGTCGTTATATTTTTATTGGTTATCCTTGCTATTGTCTGGAGTGTAAAACAAATTACCATTGATAATCACACAACAAGTGAAATAGGTTATGTAAGATTTTAGGAGGATATTATGAATTTACCAAACAAATTAACAATTGGAAGAATAATTACGGCTATACTTATTTTAGTTATGCTCATGATTCCATGGGATAGTTTAGGTATTGTTTTTCCAACATTCCATGTAGCAGGAAAAGTAATTGTTGATTTAAAATATGTTATTGCGGGTATTTTATTTATTCTAGCTGCCCTAACAGACTTTTTAGATGGACATATTGCCAGAAGCAGAAATTTAGTTACTGATTTTGGTAAAGTAATGGATGCGATTGCAGATAAAGTATTAGTAAATGGCTTACTTATAATTCTTGCTTATGATGGGATGATTAGTGTTGCGATACCGGTAATTATTATTACTCGTGATATCTTTGTTGATTCATTTAAAATGGCGAGTGGTAAGAAAGGGAAAGTAGTCGCTGCTTCCTTTACAGGTAAAGCTAAAACAATGTGTATGATGATTGGTATGGCTTTAACCATGTTTTATAATTTACCATTTGAATTAATTGGTCTAAATATTGCTGATGCGCTTTTAATTATTGCAACGATTTTATCAGTAATTAGTGCTTGCCAATATTATTACAATACGAAAGATACATTTAAAGCCAAATAAAAAGCTGTAACAGGCTTTTTTCATTTTCCAGGGAGGTTTATATGAATTTAAAATTAAAAATAAAATTTTATTATTTAACAAAAAATTACCAAAAATTAAAACAATTAATTGTTGATGATGAGGATAGTTTAAAGTATTTAAATGATATGCAAATTAATGAAATATTAAAATATGCAGTTGCTAATGAAGAATATATTTTATTTTATACTTTACTACAAAGTTTAACGGATGATGCTATTTTATCTCATCAAGAGCTAGCTAACGAGTATATCAAGTCTTATTATCATAAGTTTTTCCATAATCCTATTTTTCTTTATGGAATTGCCAGTATTATGGCTAGAAATCCTGAACAATATAAAAAGGAAATTGCTACTATTAATGAAGATATTATAAATAAGCCTTTAAGTGAAATTGCTATATATATTCATAACTTAAATGGTTTTCGCAATGAAAAAATGGAAGATAAAGTCTTATCAAGCAATAATACTCGTTTTTGGACTTGTTTATTTGAAGATGTTAGTTTAGAAGCAAAAAAGAACTTAATTTCTAAAATTATTCAAAATTATCCTCAAAAAATAAATTTTTTAGCTTATGCGCTAAAAGCAAGAGAAGAAGAATTAATGGAATTAAAAAATGATATTTTAGCTTTAGATTGTGATAAAAAGATAAAAGGCGAGTATTTATTTTATATTTATCAAGCAACTAAGGCAAACCCTAATCCATTATTAATTGATGATATTATCTTATTAAATGATTTTAACACTACAAAGCGTTTAATGGAAACTTTAAAAGAGGAGGAACAAACATTACTTCTAAAACGTTACTTATTTAATTTCAGTGAAGATATTACTTTTACACTTGCTTGTACTTCGGACTGTGAAAATACGAGTTTTTTAATAGACAAAGCATTAAATGATATTACGGATGCTAAGCTAGTTTTTTTGATAATGCAAGTAAATGAAAAGTATCTTCCTTATGTATTAAATAAAACTTTAAAGGAAGCAAAAGTGGCTTTAAAATTAATCAATAATTTATATTTATTAGGTTCTAAGCGTTGGTTAAATATCATAAATTATATAAAAAATCAAAGAGAAAGTGTGTTATCTCAAGATGAATTAAAAAAACTAGAAATGTTTGCTGATAACACTTTATCACGAAAAAGAACCTTGACATAGAAAGCTTTTTATATTAGTATTTTATTAGAATTTAATTTTTAGGAGCATTACAATGAAGATAAAGAACAGGGTAGTAGAAGACTTAGTGTTTAAAAGTTATTTAGAAGAAATAATGAGTAAGAAAAAATATTTAAAAATGAATCGCTATATTCAACATGGAAATACTAGTTGTTTGTTACATAGCATAGCAGTCGCTTATTTTTCTTATCGTTTATGTAAATTATTGAAACTCAAAGTTCATGAGAAAGAATTAATAAGGGGTGCCCTTTTACATGATTATTTCTTATATGATTGGCATGCTAAATATAAACCAACCAAAGATGTAGGTTTGCATGGAAGGATTCATCCAACGATTGCTTTATTTAATGCTAGACGGGATTATAATGTCAATCGAATTGAAGCTGATATTATATCAAAACACATGTTTCCACTAACCTTTAGTCCTCCTAAATATAAAGAAAGTGTTATTATTTGTATCGTTGATAAATTTTGTAGTATTTATGAAGTATTTAGTAAGAGGGCTTATATTGAAATTGCAACTAAACTTGCTGATACGAAAAAGAATAGAAGAGTAATATCAAGAAGAATAAACCTATATAATTAGGTTTTTTTAATTGGCTATTTTGCATATAATTTTTTAGGTGAAGCATATGCGTATCATGAAGAATTTACAAAACTTTTTATATGACCAAGAGTATTTTATTGATATATTCCAAAATTGCCTTCATGTTTATTATTATGAAGAATTACTAAGTTTAAGCGATACTTTAATAGAACTAAAATTAAAAGAATTTATTTTGGTAATAGAAGGGGAAGATTTAAGTATATCAAGTATGGATAAACATGAAATGTTAATGAAAGGAAAAATTAATAATATGAGGTTTAAAAGATGAAACATTATATTTTAGTCCGCATAAAAACACCTAAAAAAACAAGCCTTTTACTAAAATTAAATAGATTGAATGTAGATATTAAAGAAATTAGTTATGAAAAAGATTGTTTAAAATTTTTAATTTTAGATAAAGATTTAAAAAGAGTAAAGAAATATTTAATAAGTTTTAAAGTAGAAATAATAGATGAAACAGGGATATATAAGTTAAAAAAAGAATTAAAGAAAAACAATTTAATTATTACGGGTATTATTTTCGCTGTTATTATCTTTTTAATATTATCTAATTTAATCGTAAGTATCAATGTGATTCATGAAGATAGTACGCTTAGAGAATTAATATTGGAATCTCTAAAAGAAAAAGGGGTAACTCGTCTTAGTTTTAAGAAAAGTTATGATGAATACGAAAGCATTATTGAAAGTATCAAAGAAGAATACCAAGATAGGATTGAATGGTTAGAAATTGATGTTGAGGGTATGGTAATTAATGTTCGGGTTGAAGAAAGAATTATAAATGATTATGAAAAAGATTATTCTACTTGTCATATTGTTGCCAGTAAAGCAGGGGTCATTAAAAGTATTACCACTACTAAGGGTGTAGCGGAAGTAAGTATCAATGATTATGTAGCTAAAGGGGATATCTTAATTAATGGCAGTATTAAATTAAATGATGAAGTAAAAGCAAATGTATGTGCAAGTGGTTCTGTTTATGCTGAGGTTTGGTATAATGTGAGTGCAAATATGCCTATGACCGAAGAAATTAAGAAAGATACTGGTAAAATGCGGTATAATTTCATGATAAAAAAAGGAACTGATGAAACTGTTCTTTTAAAAAGTCGCATTAAGGGTGAAAAAAGAGTAGAAAATATCTATTTATTTAAAATATTTGGTATAGAGTTTTATCTTCAAAAAGAATATGAAGTAGAAGTAGAAAAAATAAAATATAATGAGGAAGAAGCCATGCAAAAACTAACCGAGTTAGTTCGGGAAAAACTGGATTTAAAACTAGACAATTTTGAAGAAATAATTGCAGAAAAAGTCTTGCAAAAAGAGTTAAAAAATAATAATATATATATAGATATGTTCATCGCCGTAAGAGAACAAATAGGAGTAAAAGAGTATTTCGAAGAATCTAGGAGTGATACCAATGATGAAGAACATAATGAATATACTAACAGAATCAATTGATAATATGTGGCCTATGTTGACCATTTTTCTAGTAGTTTTCGCTGTTGTTAGAATTGCGGCCATAAAATCAAGTAATGAAAAGTTAGTTTTTTATAAAGAATTTTCCAATCTTTTATTTATTGTATACATATTATTGTTATATGAACTTTTAACGAGAGCCGAAATGAATACAGTTAGAGGATATAATTTAGTACCATTTACTGAGATATTTCGCTATAAAATTGGTTCAGAAGCTTTCTTGATGAATGTAGTTGGTAATATTGTCATATTTATTCCTTTTGGTTATTTAATATCGACTTATATTAAGCCCAAAAGAATATTACCTATTTTAATTGTCAGTGTCGTGTCATCAGCAACCGTTGAGTTTGTCCAGTTATGTATTGGAAGAAGTTTTGATGTCGATGATATTATTTTGAATTCTCTAGGAGCTATTATTGGTTTCTTAATCTATGTAGCTTTAAATGCAATTAAGAAATATTTACCGGGAATTTTTAAAAGGGATTTAATTTATAATATTTTATGTTTAATTATTCTAATAATTATGGTATTATATTTGCTAAGTCGAATGGGAGTAAATATTATATGAAAAATACCTATGAAATAAATGATTTAGTCCATGTTGATTTCAATTATAATTATTTAGATGATATAATTAAACGAGTATTAAAACATGAACACGTAAAAAATGCTTGTTTTAGCATTATTTTTGTCGATAAAACGGAGATTCAAAGAATCAATAAAGAGTATCGGGGCATAGATAAAGTAACAGATGTTATATCGTTTGCTTTAGAAGATATAAAAGATGATATTAATAATGATATTCGTATTCTTGGTGATATTTATATATGTATCCCTAGAATGATAGAACAAGCCGAGGATTATGGCCATAGCATTAAACGAGAATTAAGTTTTTTAACAGTCCATGGATTACTTCATCTACTTGGGTATGACCATATGAAAGAAGAAGACGAAAAAGTTATGTTTGCATTACAGGAGTTGATATTAAATGAAGCAGGAACAACAAGATAAGAAAGAACAATTTGAAAGAGAAAAAGTAAAAGTTTATGGTCCAATGCGTTTTATTAAGAGCATTAAGTATTCCCTAGATGGTCTATTTTATGCTTACCGCTATGAACAAAGTTTATGGATTCATGGTTTTGCTGTATTACTAGCAGTCATTTTAGGAATTATTTTCCAAATTAAATTATCCGAATGGGCCATTATTTTTATCGCTTTAGGTATTATTTTGGCATTGGAACTAATCAACACAGCGATTGAAGCAACGGTGGATTTAACAACAACGGAAATTCATCCACTTGCTAAAGTAGCCAAAGACTGTGGTTCAGCTGCAAGTTTTGTTATGTCTATTGTATCAGTAGTTATTAGTTTATTTGTATTTGGTCCATATTTCTTAGAGGTATTTGATAAATTATTTTAGGAGGAATTTATGAGGAGTGGTTTTGTAAGTTTAATTGGACGACCTAATGTAGGAAAATCTACATTATTAAATACTTTAATTAACGAAAAAGTTGCTATCACATCTAAAGTAGCAGGGACAACCCGTAATATAATTCAAGGTATTTATAATGAAGAAGATTATCAAATAGTATTCATGGATACTCCTGGTATCATTAGGCCTATGAATAAATTAGGAAAAATTACGAATAAACAAGCGATGTCACTAGTAAAAGATATTGATTGTCTATTATTTGTAGTGGATGCTAGTGCGGGTTTAGG
>CALWAA010000062.1 GCA_944372725.1 uncultured Bacilli bacterium
TTATAAAAATAGAATAAATAAAAAATAGTTAATATAAGTGATTTTGTCACTTACAAAAACTATTATACGAGGAGTGAAGATTATGAAAAAATGGAAAATTTTTGGAATTATTATGACAGTGGTTTTGGTATTTGTTTTAATAGGTTTATGCTTATATTTCTTTTTATTTAAAGAGTCTATTACAGAGACAGAAGCCCAAAATATTGCTTATCAGTATGCTGGAGTAAATGCTAGTAATGTTACAATCCTTTCTATTCAAAAAGATAGAGAAGATAGAGAATATGAAATACGCTTTTATGATGATATGTATGAATATGAAATTGATGTAAATTATAATAGTGGTAGGGTTATTAATTTTGAAAAAGATTTACGTGATAATGCTCATATTAATCAAGGTGGTAATACTACTGTATCTATGAGTGAAGAAGAAGCTAGAAGTATTGCTTTACAAAGAGTAGGTAAGAATCAAGATGAAGTAACTTTTACAAGAGTTCGAATTGATAGAGAAAATGGTGTTACTGTTTATGATGTTTATTTTTATGATAATGAAAAGGAATATGAGCTTAGTATTGATGTAAATACTAAAGAAGTTATTAGTTATAAGGAAGATTATTTAACTGGTACTGGTAATAATACCACTACTTCAAATTATATTGGGGCTGATAGAGCTAAAGAAATTGTTTTAAATCATGCTGGATTATCTAGTAGTGATGTTCGTTTTAGTAAAGTTGAATTAGATGTTGATTATCATATTGCTACTTATGAATTAGATTTTTATTATAATTATTATGAATATGATTATGAAATAGATGCCGTTACGGGAGAAATCTTAAAGTATGAGAGAGGTAGATAATGAAAAAAATAGCTTTTAAACCATCTAAACCTGTTGCTTTTATAGGCTTTGTGGGAGGATTGGGTTTAAGTTTATTTGGAATTATTTATGCTATACCAAATCTTGGGGTATTTGGTATTGTATGGACTATTTTAGCTGTATTAGTTACTTTGTATTATACAGTTAATTTGTTTACGAAAAAAGGATTATCATTATATCAAATAGAAGTAGAAAAAAAGAAGATTAAATAATAATAAGTCTTTTTTCATATGATTTAATATGAAAAAGATTGGTATTGTTATTCGAGATTTTAGAGAAAATGATAAGGAATTTGTAGGTTGTCGTAAAGATGTTATTGATGGGTTTTTAAAGTATTCAGTAGAAATTATTTTAATTCCTATCTATTTGAATTTTAATAAAGTTTTATCTTTGGTTCATTTATGTGATGGGATTGTTTTAACAGGTGGCAATCATTTTCATACTAATGACTTTTTACTAGTAAATTACTTATATCAACAAGATATTCCAACTCTTGGTATTTGTCTTGGTATGCAAGCGATGGCACTTTGTTTTGGGAGTGGGGAAGAAATGGATGTTTCATTTCATCATAAAAAAAATAATGATACTCATTTTATCATTATAAAGGAAAATACTTTACTAGCAAAGATTATTCATGAAAAGGGTATTTTTGTTAATAGTAGACATCACACTGCTGTAGATAAGACTAGTTTGGAGATAAGTGCAAAAGCAGAAGACGGAGTAATTGAAGCAGTAGAAGACAAACAAAAACCTTTCTTTTTAGGGGTACAGTGGCATCCTGAATCTTTACAAAATAAAAATAGTGATTTAATATTTGATGCATTTATTAAATCACTATCTTAATTTTATTAAAGTTTATATATTGTCTCTTTCATAGAAGTTCTTAATAGAGATAAGTACTCTTTGAATATTATCTTCTGTGAACGGTTTATTTAAAACATCAAGTACACCATAGTTAAATGCTTTTTTGATGGTTTCTTCAGTATCGTCACCAGTTATAATAACAACAGGAATTTTATCCATTAAGTTTTGCTCACGTAAGAATTCTAGAACTTCAAAGCCGTTTAAACTTGGCATATTTAAATCAAGAAGAATGGCATATAAATTATTATTTTTAATAATATCTATGGCATCATGTCCATTTTTAGCCTTTAAAATACTGAATTCATTATGAATGCTTTTTTCAAGAAAATTTAAAATAATATTAGAGTCATCAGCGATTAATATTAATTTTTTTTCATTATCACTAAAATATTTATCTAACAAATTGATAATTTTATTTACAGTATCAGCTAAAGTTTGGTAGTTATTTTCAATATAGTTCATATCATTTTCTTTTCCTTTTAATTCATGGGCTAAGAAAACTTCAGCTTCGTTTTTGAAGCCTAAATATTTTGCTTCACTTTTCATACTATGAGCTAGAATAGCATAATTTGCACAATCTTTGGCCTTCTTATAATATTCTAAACTACCTAATTTTTCTTTTAGAGAGTCTTTAAATTCTTTTAAGTTTTCATTGTAAGAATTTAAATCTCCCCAAAACTCTAAACTTCCTTTTACATCTACGTTGTTATTAACTAATAAGTCAACTTTTTCCATACACTATTTACCTCCCAAATACTTATTAATAACTTTATTTAGTAACTTTCTATCAATTGGTTTTGACAGATAGCTATTAAATCCAACACTTAAATATTTTTCATCTGTTCCTTCAATTGCATCAGCGGTTAGGGCAATTACAGGGGTAGTGAAATCTTCATGTTCTCTTAATTTGTAAAGAGTTTCTACACCATTCATTTTAGGCATCATAATATCCATGAAGATTAAATCATAATTTTTGTCATTTGCTTTTTCTAGAGCTTCAAAACCACTTATCGCTGTGTCTATTTCGAAGTTGTAAGGTTTCATTAGTGTTTCAGCAACTTTTAGATTAATTTTAGAATCATCAACAATTAGTATCTTTTTTCCGTTATAATTTGTATAGTTGATTTCGTCTTCTTCGGCTTCTTCTGTCTTTGGAACTTCCATACTAACAATTTCTTGTTCTAAGTAAACTCTAAATGTTGAACCTTCACCATATTTAGAGAAAACAGTAATTCTTCCTCCCATTAAATCGACAAGACTTTTAGTTATAGCAAGTCCTAATCCGGTTCCTTCAGTAGTTGTGTTTTTGTCTTCATCAATTCTTTCAAATTTGCCAAATATGGTTTCTAGTTTTTCTTTTTTAATACCATGACCAGTATCTTTTACAGAGATGTACATTAAACATGTTTTGGTATCTAGGCGATTAATACAGTTAACATTAAATACTATTTCACCTTTATCGGTATATTTAGCAGCATTGGTTAGAATATTTAATATGACCTGTTTTACTTTAGATACATCACCACGTAATATTCCAGGTAAATCTGGTGAGAATACCATTTTAAATTCAATTGGTTTTTCTTTAATACGTGGTAATACTAATTTTCTTAATCCATCAAATACTTCTCTAGGATTGTAGTTTTTAGGTATGATTTCAACTTTATTTGCTTCAATTTTAGAGATATCAAGAATACCATTTACAATTTCAAGCAGTTGTTTTGATGCATCAACAATATCGCCAGCATATTCTTTTGTTTCTTTTAAGTCTGTTGAATCAAGCATACATTCACTAAAGCCAACAATAGCATTTAGTGGAGTTCTTATTTCATGAGACATATTGGATAAGAAGTCAGTTTTAGCTCGATTGGCTTTTTCGGCTTGTTCTTTAGCAAAATTTAATTCTTTAATATGATTTAAATCAGGATTCTCAATCGTATGATACATGATAAAGGCAATATATATTAAAGCAGGATTTACTAAATAATTTAGAGTTGGGTACATCATTTGAACAATTAAAACGATTACGCCACCAACGATAAGCAAATAAATAGGAATATATTTTTTATTTTTCAAATTTTTATGGTCGATTATAATACACATTAACTGAGTAATAAAACCAATTCCAAATACTAAATATGTAAATACAATTGCTGGCCCTGTTGCTAAGGCAGCATTATTTATCATTTCGACATTGATTGGTAAACACATGATGATAGCAATAGAAATAAGAGTTATTATGTAAAAGAACATTTTTAATTTGTTTGTTTTTTCTTTATTATTTAAAGAAATATAAAATGTATAAAAAGTCAATATAGCAATCCAAATTAATAAGCAAACTAAATATATTTTATTGGCTATAGCAATTATTCCGGGGTTCGTATTTAGATTGGGAGCAACCAATATACCTAGAACTAAACCACTTATTGATATTGCTATGTTTGTTATTAAAAATTGAGCATAAGTTTGGTCTTCAGTTTGTTTTTGCCTTTTTTTACTAAAAAAGATAATACTAACTGCTATGATAAGTAATAAAGCATATACGTTAAGTATTAAAAATCCTTGAATGTTTTCCATGTACCACACACCTCATTTTATTATTTTTTTAATTTTCTAGTTAATTCTTGTTTTTTATAAATATTTATATTTTCTACGGTTAAATTTGTTTCTTTTACATCTACACAAATTTCACTGCCATCAAGGGGTTCTTTTGCTAAAGCGTTAAAATCAATTTTACTGTTTTTGCTTAATGGCATATTCTCTCTAATTTTAAATTTTGCTGGAATTTGTCTAGATGACATATCATGATTATCAATAATTTGTTTATAAACAATTTCTTTTACAATTTCAATTTTTTCTTCATCACTTAAGTCAGATTCATTTAATACTAAATGGCATATTGGCATAATGCCTCTTCTTGCTTCATCAAAGTATGGTGTTATTCTGACATATTTAACGTGAGAATTTTTTTCAATTTCAGCCTCAATTTCATGTGGTTTAATTTTATAACCATCTACTCTGGCAAATGAACGGTCTTTTCTGTCTTTATGATATAAAATACCATTTCTATCAATTTGAACAATATCTCTTGTTCTAATATAAGAATTTCCGTCTAATTCAAAGTGAGGAATGATGATATCTCCATGAACAATTCCATTTGTTACTGCATCTGAAGATACTGCACATTCACCTTCTAGCATTTCCATTCCTTCTTCAAACTTTAGAGGAACTAATTTGTCTTCAACATTTGGGTCTACAATAGCAATTGTCGTATTTGGAAGTGGTATTCCAATTGATTCTGCTTGGTTATACTTACCTTGAGCATAAGTTCCACATCCGCAAAATTCACTCATTCCATATCCTTTTTCTACTTCAGCTTTAGAACCATGAGCTCTTAACCATTCATTTACTTTTTCTTCATCCTTGGCTGTCATGGAATCTCCACCATAAATAACAGTAGATAAGCAAGATAGGTCTACATCTTTTAAATATTTATAATTTGGTAAAGCAGCAATCCAAGCAGGAGTAGCCATAATAATGTTTGGATGATATTTTTTTAGTAAGTATCCAAATTCACTTATTTCAAATTCGGGAACATCGATATTTGTTGCCCCACTTACGAGATTTAATAAATAATTATCATATGCACCAAAAGGCGCAAAGAATGGTAAAACATGTAGAGCTTTTTCTCCAGGTTTAAAAGCTACATCTCCTTTTATTAATTGTTCTAATGTAGAAATGCCATTTTTGTTTGTTAAAATGATTGGTTTTGGTCTGGCACCACTTGTTCCTGAAGTGTGACCTATATAGGTTGCTTGTTCAGGGTCTACATTTTTAACATAATAAGTGTGAGTGCATTCTTTTACTAATTCTTCATATTTTACAACTCTTAAAGGAGAAGATTTAACGGCTTCTTCATATGCTTTGTTCTCTTTTTTCATTGCTTTTAATTTTTCAAGTATGGCTTGATAATTTTTTAATTTTTCTACAGAAGCATCAGTTATTTTGGCATTTCTTAAATCATTGTAAGCAATGACATCTTTTAGATAGGAAACTTTACCTTGTAAATTCATGGCATCACTAGCATTTAAAGTGATAATGGTACTGATTCCTAGATTTTTTAGTTCTCTTTCAATTGGTTTTAACATACCAAGATAACATTTGTCTAAGGCAATAATGTATTTTGCTTGTTCATATTTTACTAACTCTAATACTTTTTTGGCATTTGCTTTTACATCCATAGTATCTGGCCTAGGGTCTATAAAATCAGAAATAGCACCAATTTCAGTAGCACCAAGCCATATTTCACCAGAAGCTGGAATATTTGGGACTAAGTTCATAATTACTTCGCCTTTTTGCACACCAAGTTCGTTTAGTACTTTCGCTGCTATATCAGCTTTATTAAATAATTCATTAAAACTTGTTTCTTTTCCATAAAAAGAGCTAGCTATTAAATTGCCTCTTCCTTGATTTTTCATCTTTAAATATTCGGTTACATTTGTTTTGGGGTCAGGGGATGAGATGAGCTTTTCATCATAAAATTGTAACCATGGTTTATCTAAGTGTGGATAACCCGTTTTTATTCTACTTTCGTTGTTCATTTTTGTACCTCCCTAAATTATTTTACAACCATTTTAATTATAACATAAAGTTTTTTAAAATGATATATGATATTTGCTATTATTTTTGCAGAAATATTCTTTTTATTTGAACGTAAAAATGCTACCCGAGTTTTGTAGTTTGACAATTAAAAAATCATCATTTTAACCTTTGTTTATAAGGGTTTATGATGATTTTTTTA
>CALWAA010000063.1 GCA_944372725.1 uncultured Bacilli bacterium
TTGTTATTTCTATCATTTTTTACCTCCATTTAAAAAACTGTGTTTTTTCTATTTACACAGTTAATTATAAACGGTCTTTCTTGATAGTCAATTGTATGTAATCTTAAGAAACTATTAAATTGGTTTCTTTTTTTCAGGGTTTGACAATTTTTTTAAATATTTCTTTATATAATTATAATGGGTGAAGAAAATGAAACGATTTATTACTTTAAAAAGAAAAAGTGTACCAAGATATAAACTTTATTATTTAGTTTTAGTTTTTCTAATTTTAATTATATTTCTTTTTAATTTTCTTATAAATTTTCTATTAAATCATGTTTCAGGGGATAGTTTTTTAAATGTTTTAGTTGGTAATAGTTTTGGTAATGTTACTGAATATCAGACTTCTAATTTAAGACAAGAATATCTTTATCGTAATTCTTTTGGAATTCTTTTTCCAAATACACTTCCTGTTATGGAAGAAAATCATTCATTAGAAAATATTGTTAATTGTGATTTAACTAATGTTGTCTATATTTATAATACTTTTCAAACGGATGGATATTTAAGTCAGCTTTTTAATAGTTATAATACTCGTTCTTATGTTACGCAAGCTAGTTTTATTTTAAGTGAATATTTAAAAGCGTGGGAAATAGGTAGTATTGTTGAGGAAAAAAGTGTGGTGGAAGTAGCAAAAGATAATGATATTCCTTATACGAATAGTTATGCTGCTTCTAGAATATTATTAGAACAAAGAGTACAAGAAAATAATAGCTTAAAATATTTCTTTGATTTACAAATATCAGATTACGAAAGAGATGCTACTACAGTGAATATTAATGGGGTAGACTATGCTAAAATACTTTTTGTGGTTGGTACTGATAATGGAAATTACCAAGATAATCAAGAATTTGCCGGAAAGTTAAATCAACTACTAGAAAGTATTAATCCTTCTTTAACTAGAGGTGTTTCTTTACGTGGAGGGACTGGTTATCAAGGGGTTTATAATCAGGATTTTTCAGGGAAGACACTATTAATTCAAGTTGGTGGAGTATATAATACGATTGATGAAGTTAATCGCTCTATGAAAGTTTTAGCTCAAGTTATTGCTACTTATATTAAGGAGGAAAATCATGAAAAAGAATAAAAAGAGTAAATATTTTTTTCGGATTTTATTTTGTTTCTTTTTGGTTTTTGTGGCTCTTTTAATTGCATATGAATCTGGTTATTATGAAACAAGAATGGGAAATAAGGCAGTACTTACCAAAGAAGCGATGGAAAAATTTGAGGAAGATGTAGCTAATGGTGAAGTTGTTGATATTAAAGATTATTTGGAAGATGATAGTGTTGATTATTCAACGGGTGTGACTAAAATTGGCAATAAGATTACGAGTGGAATTAGTGAGGTTATGACGAAAGGCCTTACTGGTTTATTTGATGCTTTAAAAGGACTTTTTTGGTAGATTTTATAAGAAAAATTTAGTACAATAATTCTTAAAGAGGGAATTATGATGTATTTTAAAGTAGTGAATGGAAGAGTAGAAATAGATGCTAAAACCATTTTAGAAGAAGTAAATTTAGAGATAAAAGATAAAGACCATATTGCTATTATTGGGAGAAATGGGGTAGGTAAATCTACTCTTTTAAAAGCAATTATTAATCCAGAACTATTTAGTGAAGGTGTTGGTGAAGAAAAATTTGGAATTACAACTTTTGGAAGTTTTCATATTGGTTTTTTAAAACAAAATGCGGGATTAACAGAAAATCATACTTTATTAGAAGAAATATTAGAAGTTTATAAACCTATTATTCAAGTAGAAAGGAAATTAAGGGAATTAGAAAGTAAGTTGGAGTCTGGTTCATCCTCTATAGAGGATGCTAACTCTTATGTGGAATTAGAAGAATATTATAAAAATATTGGTGGGTATGATTATAAAAAAGAATATTTAACAGCTTTAACTAAAAATGGTTTTACGACTTCTCTTTTAGATAAAAAGATTTCGGCTTTCTCTGGGGGTGAGCAAACTAAGATTAGTTTTATTAAGCTTGTTTTAAGCAAACCGGATTTGCTCTTGCTAGATGAACCAACGAATCATTTAGATATTTTGGGTGTAGAATGGTTGGAAGAATACTTGAGGAATTATCCGAAAACTTTTATAGTTGTATCACATGACCGAATGTTTATTAATCGGGTAGCTAATAAAATTTATGAAATTGAATATGGGGAGACAACTCTTTACCATGGTAATTATGAAAATTATGAAAAAGAGAAAAAGACTAGAAGAGAAGCATATATTAAAAGTTATGAGCGTCAACAAAAAGAAATTGCTAGATTGCAGAGAATTGCAGACCGGTTTCGTTATAAACCATCAAAGGCACGTATGGCTATGTCTAAATTAAAGCAAATTGAGAGAATGGTTAAATTAGAAGCGCCGGAAAAAGAAAACTATACTACTTTTCATGCTAATTTTGCTGATTTTCAGGAAAGTGGGAAAGTGGTTTTAAGTGTAGAGCATTTAAAGTTTGGTTATACAAGTACTTTGGGTGAGGCCACATTTACTTTGAATAAAGGAAGAAGAATGGGAATTGTGGGTGGTAATGGAAGTGGTAAATCAACCCTTTTGAAAACAATTATGGGTTATTTACCTGCTTTAGCCGGAACTTGTGAATTTGGTTTTCATGTTACCACGGCTTATTTTGACCAACAATTTGATACACTTAATCCTAATTTAACTGTTTATGAAGATTTTAAGGAAAAATTTCCTTTCAAAAATGATTTTGAAATTCGTTCGGCTTTAGCAAGTTTTATGTTTTATCCGGAAGATATTAATAAAAAAATAGCAGTTTTATCAGGAGGAGAAAAGGTGAGGTTAGCTTTATGTGAAGTCGTTTTTAGTAATGCTAATTTCTTGATACTTGATGAACCAACCAATCATTTGGATATTTTATCTAAAGAAAAATTAGAAGATATTTTAGTCCATTATCCTGGTACCATTCTTTTTGTGTCACATGACCGATATTTTATTCAAAAAATCGCTGATTCTATTTTAGATTTTGATGGTAAAAATGTAACTTATTATGATTATACTTATGATGATTATTTAATGAAGAAAAATGAGAGGGAAGAACCAGTAAAAGAAATAGAAAAAGGAACCCAAAAAGTTCAAAAAGAAAATAAAAAGGTTTCTCATTCTCTAGATAAACAAATTAGTAAACTAGAGGGTGAAATAGAAGAATTAAAGAAAGAATTGTTTTTAGAAGAAGTTTATACTAATAAAGAAAAATATCAAGAAGTAGAGGCTAAAATAAATGATTTAGAAGAAAAATTAAATGAACTCTTGCTTCATTGGGATTAATATTCTATTGATTTATTTTTAAAAATAATTTAAAATAATAATAGTCATGGAGGACTATAAATGAAGAAAGTAATTAAATTTTTAACATTGAGTTTATTTATGCTTGTTTTATCAGGTTGTGGTGAAGGTAATTTAAATCAAGGCGATGTTTATACGACAATTTATCCGATTGAATATTTAACGAATTATTTATATGGAGAAGAAAGTGATGTTAATAGTATTTATCCACATGGGGCCGATGTAGAGTCATATGAACTTACAGATAAACAAAAACAAAATTATAGTAGTGGGAATTTATTTGTATATAATGGTTTAACGAATGAAAAAGAACTTGCTCGAGAATTTTTAAATCAAAATCCCGATTTACTTTTAATTGATGTTTCTTATGGATTAAATTATGAATATGCGATTGAAGAATTGTGGTTATCACCGAATAATTTTTTGATGTTAGCTAAAAATATTCGCAATAATTTGTTAGATTATACCACTAGTACAGTTTTAAGTGAGGCAATTAATGAAAGATATGATGAATTAGAAGTGACTTTATCTTTTATGGATGCGGAACTGCGAAGTGTGGCAACAGAGGCTCGAAGTGATGGAAATCCAACGATTGTCGTATCTAGTAGGAAGCTTGCTTTTTTAAAAAATTATGGATTTGATGTTGTTATTTTGAATGAAGAAAGTAATGGAGAAGCGATAGAGGAAGGCTTTGATGATGGTACTTATACGGATTTTTATCTATGTGATATCGATGAAAAAACAGATTTTATTTCTTCCTTAGAAAGTGAATATGATGCTAATATTATAAATGTGGATACAATGTATACATTAACAGATGAAGAAGCAAATAATAATGAAACTTATTTAACGATTATGCGTGATTTTATTGATAATATAAGGAATACGACGTTAGGCTAATCTTGAGTTTAGCCTTTTTGTATGATAAAATATTTTTATTGGAGATGATATCAATGTTTGAATATATGGGAGATAGAATTAGTAAAGCAATTAAAAATATAAGAGGAATGGGTACAATTACTGAAGAAAATATTAGTGATGCGATGCGAGAAATCAGACTTGCTTTACTTGAAGCTGATGTTAATTATCAAGTTGTAAAAGAATTTGTAGCGAGTGTAAAAGAAAAAGCATTAGGACTTGATGTATCTAAAAGTTTAAAGCCAGATGAACTTTTTATTAAGCTTGTTAAAGATGAATTAGTAGAATTACTTGGGGGGGAATATGAACCTTTAAAAGTAAATAATGGAACGACTATTTTAATGCTTTGTGGACTTCAAGGTAGTGGTAAGACAACTACAGCAGGAAAACTTGCTAATTATGTAAGAAAAAAATATCATAAAAAACCACTTTTAGTAGCTTGTGATATTTATCGTCCAGCAGCGATAGAACAATTAGTAGAAATAGGAAAAAGTTTAAATGTACCAGTATTTACGAAAGGTAAAATTAGTCCTGTAGAAATTGTTCGTGAAGCATTAGAGTATGCTAGAGAAAATCAGCTTGATTATATTATTATTGATACCGCAGGACGTTTACAAATTGATGAAGCTTTAATGGGTGAACTTGAAGAGTTATCGTCTAACTTTAAAATGGATGAAACAATTTTAGTTATCGATGCGATGATGGGGCAAGATGCCATTAATGTTATTACGGGATTTAATGAAAAACTTAAATTAACAGGTACAATATTAACAAAACTTGATGGTAATACTAAGGGTGGTGTTGCCTTATCCGTTAGACATTTAACGCATATTCCAATTAAGTTTGTTGGGGATTCTGAGAAAATGGATGGACTAAGAGAGTTTTATCCGGACCGGATGGCTGAGCGAATTCTTGATATGGGAGATATTTTAGGGATTGCTGAAAAGGTAGAAGGTTTAATCAGTGAAGATGATGCTAAAAATCAAATGGCGAAAATGCGTAAAGGAAAATATGATTTAGAAGATTTCTTAACCAATATTAAACAAATTAAAAAGTTAGGACCTTTGGAAAATATTTTAAAAATGCTTCCCGGTGCAAGAAAAATGGGACTTAATAATGTTAATATTGACCCTAAACAACTAGCTCATGTAGAAGCAATTATTAGTTCTATGACACCAGAAGAAAGACATAATCCAGAAATTCTTAAAGCAAGTAGGAAAAAGAGAATTGCTATGGGTAGTGGCGTAAGTGTGGAAGAAGTAAATCGCTTGCTTAAACAATTTGAATCTATGAAAGATATGATGAAACGTTTTAGTAATGGAAATATGAAAATGCCATTTTAAGGAGGTAGAATGGAGAAGTTTATTGTTTTTTTGTCTTCAGTATTTGAATTTATCTTTTATACCTTTTTGATGGTACTGATTGGTTGCATTCCTATTAATAATCAAGCCTTAAAATTATTGGTTCATTTTTTAGGATTAATTTTTGTTGCTTTTTTCTTTTATATTTTAATTCGTTTTATTTTTAATAAATTAGATATGAGAGCTAAAAAATATATTTATTATGTTGTAGTAGTAAATTTTATATTAGGTTTAATTGCACCAATCATTTTAATTCTTATTATTCCTAGTGAAGTTCTTACTAATTTTGCTTTTTTGGTTTTAGTTAGTTCGGTTTATTATGGTATTCTTATTAATGTATTATTGTGTTTCTTTAATTATTTTTTAACTAATCGTTATAAAAAAGCATGATAAACACCTAGACATTATTATTATTTAGTCATAAGATACACTAGAGGAGGGAAAGTGATTATCTTGAAAATAAATAATAATCGTGATTATGAAGCCATGAAAATGGAAGGCTGTTTTGATGCGCAATACAAAGCAGGAGAAAAAGAAATTTATCCAGAAGCATGTGATATGAGTGCTTGTATGTGTATGCCAAATATGATGGGGGAAACTATTCCAGGAGTAGTTTGTCCACCAGTTTATGAATGCCCTAGAGAAACAGTAGTTAATCGTTATATTTGCCATGAAGTACCTCATATCATACCATGTAATACCAGAATTATTAATCATCATATTTATCGTCATACTTATATGCCAGCTTATTCTTGTTGCGAAGAAAATGAAGTACAAAATGTTTATGAAAGAAGATGTTGTTAATCTTCTTTTTTGATGGAAAAATATGCTAGGAATATTGTATTTTGTAATTTTCTATGATATATTAA
>CALWAA010000064.1 GCA_944372725.1 uncultured Bacilli bacterium
GCCATTTGCTCTAAAGATAGCCAAACTGTTTCATCTTTCATGTTAACTTCTAATTTAACATTTTGATTTTCAAAAATTATAATTTCATTTTTCAACATAAAACCTCCCATCAAATAAAATTATAAAGTCACACTCCTACTATTATTTATTACTGCCTTAATCCTTATTTCCTTCTTTTTAATTTAAACTTTACATAATTTTACGCATCAAAAAAGAGCGTTTAATTTTCTTCGCACTTTTATTCTTAAAATTTTTTGAACTACCTTTAAATCTCTAATATTTTTGTAAATGTAATTTTCTTCCTTCTTCTTGGATTCGAAAGTCGTCTAGGCGGTCATCAGCTGGAAGCGAATTAAAATAGTGATTTCCACCGGCAACTAATTGCGAACTTCCCTCTACTTTGCTATCACTTGAGCGAAAAGAAAGATAATTATGTTCTTTTATTTCACTTGTATTACTCAAAAAATCAATCACAGCCTGATATCCCGGTAAGTCAGTTCTCCCTAAATATTTAACATAATTACCATTTTGATAGACAACAAACTGATTAGGAACGGTCATTTGCTCATACAAATTATCCCCTAAACTTGCTACCCATCTAGCACTAATTAGACGGTTATATGCAGTATTTATGACATGCGTTGCTTCTTCATAATTTGTTCCTTCCCCACAAGCCTCAGCAATAGCAATAGCACAACAAACATCAAGTTCTTCTTCCGTCAAATTGAATTTATGTAATATTTTTTCGACTTTCTCTTCTTGAGTAAGACTAGTTTCTTCATTTATTTGTAAAATATTTTCTTTTTTATCATTTTTAATGGCCATTCTTGTAATAGCATAATTAAAATCAATTTCTTCGTGAGTTTCTCTATCTTCACGCATATCTTTAGAACTAGCCGAAGTCATAAGAATACTAATCGCTAGTAACAAAGTTGAAGTTAGCCTCACTCCATATTGAGAAGCAATTTTTTTAATTTCTTTTATTTTTTGCTTATCATTCCAAATTTCTAAATTCATAAAACCACCCTTTCTTTTTTTTGCAAATAACAGTCAAAATGCTATCACATAAAAGAAGTTTAAATCAACCCTATAGATAAATTATTTGAAATATTAACACTTATTTTACAAAAAAAGAAAGCTATTTTTCGCTTTCTTCTAACATTGTTGTAATAAAAAGTCCATATCCAGTTGTAACATTATCCGTAACAACATGGGTAACAGCCCCAATAAGTTTTCCGTTTTGGACAATTGGTGAGCCACTCATTCCCTGAACTACTCCTCCTGTTTTCTCCAAAAGTCTTTCATCCGTTATTTCAAAAGAAATATTTTTAATCTCACTGTTTTCATTTACTTTCGTAATTTCAATTTCAAATTCTTCCACTTTTTCATCTTCTAAAACAGTATAAATGGTAGCAGTCCCAACTTTTACTTCCTCTGGAGAAGCAACGGGAATTAAATTAGTCTTGTCATACGAATCCGTATACGTACCATAAATACCGAATTTAGTATTTTTATCAATATCACCATAAACAGAGTGATAATAAAATTTAGCATTTTTACTTCCTGGATTACCATCCGTACTAGCATCAATACTTGTAATAGCATTTTTAAATATGGTTCCTGTTTTTACTTCTACCATTTTTGAGGTATTACTTTCAAGTATCTCATGGCCTAGAGCACCGTAAGTATTTGTCGCTGGGTCAATAAAAGTTAAAGTCCCAATTCCGGTAATACCATCTTTAACATATAAGCCTGTTTTATATACCCCATTTTCTAAAGCAAGATGAATATCTGTTATTTTTTCTTTATTGCCACGCTTATAAGTAATTTGGATTTCATCTTGGTCTACATGTTTTTCTAGTTCAATAGATAACTCTTCAATCGTATTGATAGAAGCATCTTCTACTTTTGTAATCATATCTCCTTCCACTAAGTCAGACTTATGATATTTCCCATTAATTTTATAAAAGCCAATTACCATAACGCCTTCACTTTGAATATCAATACCAATTGTGGAACCACCTAAAATAACTTCTGATGAATAGGCCCAAACACTCATTGGCGATATCAACAAAATACATAAAAAAACTATAAACTTTTTCATACTAACCACCATTTATAGTATGGAAAATTTATAGTTTTAAACGCTAACAATAATTGGTTTTTACCAAATTTTACTAGTATTGACGTCCAAAGTAAAGGCGATATTTAGCTTTTTTACCACAAACAACGCAATCAGTATGGATTTCTTCATCATCAATTAAACAACGGCTTTTCATACTAAATTCATCTTTAATTTTATTTTCACAAGCTTCATCACCACACCAATTGGCTTTAATAAATCCTGGTTTACTTGTGGCAATTTCTTTAAACTCATCCCAAGAGTTTGCTTCATAAATCATACTATCACGACGCTTCAAGGCTCTATCATATAAATTATTTTGAATATCTACAAATAATGTCTCTAATGCATCGGCAACATCTTGAACTGGTACTTTTATTTTTTCTAAGGTATCTCTTCGAACTAAAGTAATTTCATTATTTTCTAAATCTCTCTTCCCGATTTCCATTCGAACTGGATATCCCTTTACCTCTGCTTCAGCAAATTTAAATCCTGGGGTTTTATCCCTTTCATCTACTTTATAAGAAATATCTAATTCTTTTAACTTCTTACATAAAGTATCAGTTACTTCTTTTACTTTTTCATCGTTACCGATTGGAATAATAATTACTTTGGTAGGAGCAATCTTTGGTGGTAATATAAGCCCTCTATCATCGCCATGAACCATAATTAATGAACCAATCATTCTGGTTGTAACGCCCCAACTCGTTTGATATGGAGTTTGAAGTTTATTATCTTTATCCAAAAATTCAATTCCAAAAGCTTTCGCAAAACCATTACCAAAATAATGACTAGTTCCATTTTGGAGGGCTACCCCATCATACATCATTGCTTCTAATGAATAGGATGCTACTGCTCCCGCAAACTTTTCTTTTTCAGTTTTTTTACCAACAATTACCGGTATAGCAAGAACATTTCTTTGAAAATCCTCGTAGACATGAAGCATTTGTAAGGTTTCCTTAATTGCTTCTTCTTCCGTTGCGTGCATTGTATGCCCTTCTTGCCATAAAATCTCTCTACTGCGTAAAAAAGGTCTTGTTGTTTTCTCCCATCTAACAATTGTACACCACTGATTATATAGTTTTGGTAAATCACGATAAGATTTAATAATCTTTTTATAATAGTCGCAAAACAACACTTCACTGGTAGGCCTTACACATAATCTCTCATCTAGTTTTTCACTGCCACCATGAGTTACCCATGCTACTTCTGGGGCAAAACCCTCGACATGTTCTTTTTCAACATTCAGTAAAGATTCCGGAATAAACATAGGCATTTGCACATTCTCATGCCCTGTTTCTTTAAATTTTTGGTCTAATATTTTTTGCATATTTTCCCAAATAGCATAACCATAAGGACAGATAATCATACTTCCTTTAACAGAAGAATAATCAACCAATCCAGCTTTTTTAACTACATCTGTATACCAGGAAGCAAAATCTTTATCTCGACTAGTAATATCTTTTATCTCACTCATGTTATTCCTCCACTTTAAATTGAGCTAATTCTTTGTTTTCAGTTAAAATCTTATTTACTTTTTCGGTTGCACTATTGAGTTTTTCACTACAATATTTGGCAAGTTTCATTGCTTCTGTATACTTATCGATTGCTGAATCAAGTTCAACATTACCACTTTCTAATTCTTTAACAATAACCTCTAACTCTTTTAATGCATCTTCAAATGATTTTTCCATTATTCTACCTCCTCTATCACTGCATTTACTTTACCAACGTGTAATCTTACTTGGATTTTATCATTTACTTTTAAATCTTTACTTGATTTTACTACATGCTCATCTTTTGTTACTAATGAATAACCTTTTTCAAGTATTCCTAAAGGATTTACTAACTTTAAAGTATTCACTAACATCTTATAATTATAATCATTTTTTAAGATTATATTTTTAATACTACTATAAAGTGTTTTTTCTTGAAACACAAGTTTTTCTTGTTGGCCCTTAAAAAGTCTCATTGGGTCCTTTAATACAAAACTATTTTTAATGTGATTCATTTGCAATTCATAATTATCCAATTTCTTTGTAATATAACTATTTAATACATCAATCATATTATCAAGCTTTTGTTCTTTTATTTCATATAAAGAAAGAGGATTTTTAAGAATATAAGAATTCTTAATATTATCAAGCCTTAATTTGTTTCGATGTAAATAATTGGCCATAAATTCATTTAAACGTATCTGAAAAGAATGAATGACATTATTAATTTCACTAACGGTCGGGACAGCCATTTCTGCAGCACCAGTTGGTGTTGGAGCTCGAAGGTCGGCCACAAAATCAGCAATGGTAAAGTCAACTTCATGACCTACCGCACTAATAATTGGTGTTCTAGCTTCATAAATAGCTCGAGCTACTATTTCTTCATTAAAAGCCCACAAATCTTCAATAGACCCTCCACCACGACCGACAATTAAAACATCTAAATCATACTTACCACTATCAGCTTCTTTGATTTGTCTTACAATATCGGGTGCTGCATACTCACCTTGAACTAAAGCGGGAAACAAAATCGTTTCGGCAATTGGAAAGCGTCTCGTAATAGTAGATAATATATCTTTAATCGCAGCCCCAGTCGGCGCTGTAACAATACCTATTCTCTTAGGAATTTTAGGAATTGGCTTTTTATGAGCTTCATTAAATAAACCTTCTTTCGATAATTTTTCTTTTAACTTTTCAAATTCTATATATAAAGCACCTAAGCCATCTACTTCCATCTTATCTACATAAATTTGATAAGTTCCGGCAGTTGGATAACAAGAAATTCTACCCTCCACTAATACATTCATGCCATCTTCTGGTTTAAAATTAAGTGTAATTGCACTGGAATAAAACATAACTGCACTAATTCTTGATGTATCATCTTTTAAAGTAAAATACAAATGTCCTCTTGTATGGTTTTTAAAATTAGAAATTTCTCCTCGTAAAAATACTTTCCTTAAAAATATATTTTCATCAAACATACTTTTAATAAAAGCATTTAATTCACCAATACTAATATATTTATCTTCCATATTTTACACCTCTATTTAAAATAATACCAACTTTTTCATAATGATTTTGATATATATTCATAAATGTATTTCTTTTTTCTGGATTAATTTTATTTATAATACTCTCTACTTCTAAAGGATTATAAATTTCATACATTTTTCTAATTTTTTCTTGAACATCATCTGACATATTATAGTAAAACTCTAAAAAATCTTTATAGTAAGCACTAAGTAATTCTGTTTCCAAAAAATTATTAGGATTATATCTTAATGCTAAAGGATACGAAACATCAAACAAGCGCATATGGTCAAACAATATTAAATTCCACTTGCTATTATCTCGATAAAAGCCAAAATTACGAGGATAACGGTCATTATTTAAAAATAGAAAATCAAAAAAATACATTTGATAAAGCTGATGTTCCAATTCTTCATTATAAAAATCTAATTTTCTTAACTTTTCTAATATTTCAGGAATATATCTAATATTTCCCATTAATTCTTCAGCCAGTAAGAAAAAATATTGTTGTCTCATATCTCTAGATATCGAATAATTTTTATTCCGAACGTGAATACTTCGATATAAAATGGCTGGAAGAGAGGAAAGACAAGCTAAAGAATAGCCAATTAATTCCATCTTATCATCATCAGGTTTAACATAATAATTACAACCTGATACTTGAATTTCGCCAACATGAATTGAATTTGTATTTTGAATAATATCACGACTAACCTTTTTATTAACTTTAAACATTTTCTTCCTTAACTACCTTATCTAAAATAGCATTAATCATTTTCCTAACACTATCATCACTATATTTTTTAGCAAGTTCTATTGCTTCATTAATTACTACTATAGCAGGAGTATCAGTGTATTTAAGTTCATATAAAGCAAGACGTAAAATAGATGCTCCAGTTTTATCAATTCTTGATATATCCCAATCTTTCATCTTACTATTAGCAAGTTTATCTAATTCATCTTTATAAGTAATAACTCCATAAACCATATCTTTTACAAAATCATTTTCTACATCCATATTATCCCGAATAATATCTTCAATATCACAATCAAGTCCATTACTTTTCATCAAATCATATTGATACAATATAATCATGATTTTTTCTCTTAAAAAACTACGTGTTGCCACTTCAATCACCTGTATTTAATTATATTATAATTTAGGGTAGATTTCAAGCAAAGAAAAAGCAAGACGTAAATTCGACCGTTTATAATTAACTGTGTAAATAGAAAAAACACAGTTTTTTAAATGGAGGTAAAAAATGATAGAAATAACAAA
>CALWAA010000065.1 GCA_944372725.1 uncultured Bacilli bacterium
AGGTACATCTATAATAGTTTTTCCTTCATATTCATTTCCTGCTAAATCTTTAATATTGCTTATAATAATTTCTAATTTACTATTTTCTTCTAAGCCACTTGGAACAACATATTCAGCACCATATATATAGCCTAAATCTTCAGAGTAATCTAAATATGATAATTGAATTTCTTTACCACCAATTGTAGCAATTAATCCATCTTGAATTTGTTCATTAAATGCTATTTTATAAAGGAAAGAATCATTTTCTTTAACATAATAATATTTAATATCATTTTCTACAACATATTCTTTGTCTTTACTAGCCGTATATTCAAATCCTAAAGTAGAATAACCACGTTCTGGTGCAGTAGTATCAAGTTCTACACCTGAATACTTCTTGTTATTTATTTTTTCTAATGTTAATTTATCTCCGCTATTACCAGCCGCATCAGCATATCCAGTAATTTCAAAATTAACTTTACCATCTTCTAATTGCATATCTTCAGTAATTTTGATATCAACTGTATAAGTATATTCAGCAAAATTATTATAATCAGTTCTAAGCTCTAATTCATAGCTTTTATTACCAATTATAATTGTTGGATTAACAACTAAAATTTCATTAAAGCGAAGTAATACTCTAATTTCATCACCAATATTAACAATCTTTAAGCTTTCGTTAGCTCCAGCATTATTTTCTCTTAAATGTGTTAAATTTAGTATTCCCAAAGATTCATATACTGGCGCTTCCTTGTCATATGTAACTAATCCATATGTACCATTATCGGTAATATCAGTATTTGTAACAGTAGTTATATTTCCTGCTGCATCTACAATATTAGAAATATTAATTGGAAGTACATCTCCATTACTTAAACCTAATTCTTCACCATTAATTGTAATTCTCGCATCACATTTATAATATTGTCTTTCAGTTTCCCAATTAGTCCGACTACAAGACATATTAACTGCTTCACCATTTCCAACAGTAATTGCTGGGATACTTTCAAATTCTTCTATAAATACTAATTCAACATACAAATCTTGACCATCGCCAATTACTTTGTAATGTTTATCAGCAAGTTCAGTATTGTGATAAGTTGCATTTAAAGTATATAACCATTCTACTTTAATAGCCTCAGTATCATAAGTAAATGAGATTTCACTTTTATTGCCTAATGAATCTGTAGCCGTAATCGTATTAACACCTTGTACTAAATGATTAACAATTTGATCTAATTCAACTTCACTACCATTTAATAAAACAGTTACTTCATTTACATCATCAACTGTAATCGTACCGACAGTATTAGTAATTGTACCATTTAGAATACCACTAATTAATGGAGCAGACTGATCAATGCTAAGCTCTACTTCTGTTGTATTGCCCGATGCATCGCTAACACTAATCTTATAAGTTCCATCATTAGATAAAGTCATACCGTCGGTAAATGAAATAGAGTTACCTTCTTCATCAACAATTTCAACTGTTAAATTTCCTTCTGTTACAAATAATCTAACATCAGTATTAACAAAGCCAATGGTATTTCCTAATCCTTGATAAGTTTTACCAAGAATCGTTACGATTGGTGCACTTGTATCAGCTGGATTACTTGGATTTGCTGGATTGCTTGGTTGACTTTCTCCACCATTACCATTCTCTTCTCCAGAAGTATTAGTTTGTGAATCGCCGCCGCCAATGATAACATCAGTTGGGTCTTCATTTTGAGCAACATCGTTTGGTTGTGTTTCTTCTGTTTCACCTTCTTCCCCATCACCATCATTCGTATTCTCATCGTCTAAATTCTCGTTGTCGTTGGTATTATTTGTATTATTAGAGTTATTATCATTTCCATTTAGACTTTCTTCATTTGGATTGGCGAATACGAAAGTACCTAACCCAATTAAAAGAAAGATAATAACGGCTAATATAATACCTTTTTTCTTATCCATGAAAAACCTCCCGTCTTCCAATTTCATTATACCATTTTTTAAATCAAAATCAACTATTCTAACTCCAAAATACATTTTTTTTGACAAAATTTGCAAAAAAAATAAACTAGAACGCTGCTAGTTTATTTAAAGGCCATATTCGAAAGGAAACTTTACCTATGACTTCATCTTTACTTATCAAACCAATTTCTCTACTATCTAAAGAATCTTCTCGATTATCACCAAGAACTAAATACATATCTTCAGGAATTGTATCATAACCTAAACTGCTTAAATCAAAATCATCATATTCCAATCCCTCATCCAAATAATTTTCAACATATAATTCTCCATTTATATATAAAGTATTATCACGAATCGAAACCTTATCTCCAGGAAGGCCAATAACTCTTTTGATTAAATATTTTGTATCAGCATATTCTAAAGATATAATATCTCCCCTCTTAATATCCGTAAAACGATATTTAAACTTATTTAAAATAAGCACATCCCCATTTTCTAAAGTACTATTCATCGAATTACCTACTACCTGTGTAACTGAAACTACATAAATCATTAAAAACAAAATAATTATTATCACAATGATTAATTTAACAAAATCTATTATAAATTCTCTAATACTAAGCCAGTCCATAATCCACCTCTATTTAAATAATTTCT
Organism: uncultured Bacilli bacterium; assembly: GCA_944372725.1. GTDB lineage: Bacteria > Bacillota_I > Bacilli_A > RF39 > UBA660 > Caccenecus. Next base: position 2,596 of record CALWAA010000065.1, read on the forward strand.
CGCAACAATTTTTAAACTTTTTGCCACTTCCACAAATGCATGGTTCATTCCTATCTGGCAAAATTATATTTTCTTTTAAATGATTTAAATTATTTCCATAATAAACCCATACTGGAAATTCTGGTATTACCTTGATTACTTCTTTATATAATTCTTCAATAGAATCACAAATATTAAGTAATACAGTTTCATTATTTATATCAAAGCCAGCATAAAAAATAAGGTCATTTACTAAAGAGTTAATCCCACTTGGATTTAAATGCATTTCTAAAAAATTCAAAAAATTAAGTATTTTTTCTTGGAATAAATTTAGCTTATATTTTCCAAAACTAATTAATTCCTCTAAACTATATTTAGCTATCTTAAAATTCTTACGCAATTCTAAAACATCTTTATAAAAAGGAAACTCTAAAGAAACAAGATAATCTTTCTTTTTAAAACGAACAATCTCTATCTTTTCTTTCCATTTTAAATTGTTTTTAAATTCTTTTTTAAAAGTTGGTAAATCATAACGAATAGCATATTCTCCTAAAAGGAAAACAACATCTTCTAAAGGCAAAACATTATAAACCCTTGATATCCCAAGCACTGCACTATCCACTACATCTTGCATAGAATATGCTTCTTCATTTAGTAAATTCATAGCCATTTTAATGTAATTGATTAAATCTGCAGGAATATAATACTCATTATTTCCTAATAATATTAAGTAATTATTCATTAGATTTTGAAATAATAAATAATCAATATAGCCATTTTCTTGCTTCTTTATATTTTCATCCAATAATTTTTGTAAAATACCAATTTCTTCCATACTGCAAAGTCTTAAAATAATCTCTGGGTCTTCTTTATAAAGAGAAATGATATTTTGATATATATCATTTCTACTTATTTTTTCATATTCTTCTGCTTTAGGATTCATTTTTAAATAAAACTCATAAACCTTATTTTTATTCTCTTTAAGCATGTATTCTTTTAAACTCATTATTGATACTCCTCTAAAAGTTTTTTATGAATTCCTGGTTCAACAATATTAATTGCATTAATTGCATTTTCTAAGCTAATTTTAAAGTTGCCTTTATAAAAAGCATTTTCAGCTTTAATAAGCCCTAACTCTACATCTTTATACATAGCCCGGTACCTGTTTCCATAGACAATTGCAGCCTCGGCCATTTTCGCTGTTTTGACTGCTTCTTTGGTCGTATTATAAACTTTGAGGGTTAAATCACGAGCTGTATCTACCCTTGTATTTAATGTTTTTATGGAAATAGGCCTTTTATCTAATTCTTTCATCATGTCTTGAATAGAGGCAGCAGCTTCCGATAATTCTACATAAAAATTCTTAGGTGTAACTGGGAGTTTGTATGAATGAATATTATTTTTAGCTTGATTTAAAATCCGTTTAATTTCATCTAATTGTTCCCTTGCTCGTTTTTCATCTTCTTTTAGACTTCCTAAACTACGTAATGTTTGTTCTAACTTTTCTTCCGTTTTTAATAGTTTACTATTTAAAATCTCCATTTCTTTAGAAAGCCGGGAAAAAGCAAAAACACGTCTTCGATGCATTTCAATAATCCTGTTATAATCATCTTTAATCTCTATGATTTCCTCACTAATAATATCCAAAATAGAAACATCTTCATCACTTAAATCATAACTATATTTTAAATCATCCATTTTTTTATTTAAATCATTACTAATTTTTTCTAATTTGGTTGTTTTAATTAAAATGCTTCGTTGAAAATCTTCAAATATTCTCTTTGACAATTTTTCTTTATCAAAATTATGATATAAAGAATCAAAATAATCAAGAATGGTTTTTAACTCAAAAACACTATCTTCTAAATTTAAAACATTTAATCTACCAAACACATCATTTATCTTCTTTTCCGATTCAGTAATATTATAATCAATATTAAGATAATCTAAATTATAACCTTCTTTTTCCATTTTCGTAGTAATTTTTTGAATGTCTGCTATCTTATCAGGGATAAGTTTTTTACCCATGATAATAATAGATGGTGCTTCTTCTACTACTACTTTTAAATTTCCAATCGTATCATCAATTGCCTTAACAATTTTTCCTACTTCCGTATATTCATTTTTCTCCATAGCTACTTCAAAAGCACTAAAAAGCTTATCTACATTCTCAAATTGAAGTTCAATTGGCGTAGATGCTTCATCATAATCAATTTTATTCGTATTATACTTTGTAAGAATTGCCCTATATTCACTTTTAAGCTTCGTAATCGTTTCTCTATTCTTTTCTTCACTTAAAGTAATTTCTTTTATTTCATCTAATAAAAAGTTAGACTTTGTTTTCACATAAGCAATTTGTAATTCTAAAGCAGCAATTTTAGGCTTTAATGACTTATAATCTTTATCTTCAAAAGCATTTTCAATTTCAATTAACCCATCAGTAATTTTAGGAACTTCAACTTCTTTAATTTCCTTTAATCTGGCTTGCCAATCATCATATTTTTTTTGCATAACATCATTATTAATTAAAGCGCCAACTTTATTTAATTCTGAAAGAATAGATGCCCCCACAATTAAGTTTTTATCTCGCTCTAAATTAGCAATTTCTGTCTTATATTTATTACGTTCTTTTTTATTAATCAAATTTAAAACTACAATAATAAGGATAACTGTAAAGACATAATAAAGAATACCTATAAAAATAAAAGTAGTTCTTGACATACCATTCACTTCCTATATTTTAATTGTATCACATATTGGGGTTATTTGTCGATATCAAGGAATGAAAAAATAAAAAAAGTTCTGCTATTTAATTAGTTAAGAAATTCATAATTAATTGAACCATTATTTCTTTTTCTTTCGGATTTGATTCAGCAATTAAAAGGGTTAGGGATGCTAAAGTATTGTTATCAATAATAGCCTTTTTATTGACATATAAAATGTCATAAAACTGTAAGAAGTAAATAAAAAGTGTCGCTGCAATTCTTTTGTTACCATCAACAAACACATGATTTTTTACACAAGTATACAAAAAGTTAGCTGCCTTTTCTTCTATACTTTCATAAACATCTACACCATCAAATGTTTGATAAATATTACCAATAATGCTTTCTAATCCCTTATCTTTTTCTACTGCAAATATGTCACTCTTTTCATTAAATTTTAATGTTTTAATAATATCAATACAATTTTTATAAGTTATTTTTTCGTCACTTTTTGTTCCTTTTGGTTTTATTAAGCTTTTATGGTCATAATCATCTAATAAATCTAATGACTTTGTATAACTTTGTAATACTTTAATAATATCACTAGCCCCTACCTCATCTAATCCCTCTAAATTACGACTAGCTATATCTATTAATTTAACTGTTTTTTCTAAATATTCTAATCTTTTTTCATTTACAGCATACCCCTTAATTAAATAATCTTTCAATATTTTATTAGCCCACTTTCTAAAAATAATTCCATTTTTAGATTTAACCCGATAACCAACACTAATAATCATGTCTAAGTTGTAATATTCTACTTCTTTTGTTTGGGTTTTACCCTCTATAGCGCCATGTTTAGTGGTTGTTGCAAATTTTGCAACAACCACTTCATCGTTTAATTCCTCTTCTAAAATGTTTTTGATATGTCTAGAAATTACCGATTTATCCCTGTCAAATAATTTTGCCATTTGCTCTAAAGATAGCCAAACTGTTTCATCTTTCATGTTAACTTCTAATTTAACATTTTGATTTTCAAAAAT
>CALWAA010000066.1 GCA_944372725.1 uncultured Bacilli bacterium
CTGATTAAGAGTCAGTTGCTCTACCAGCTGAGCTAAGGAGACATCAATCAAATGCTATTTAATTATATCATAAATTTAGCAATATGCAAGACTAATTTCATTATTTTTTCATTTTTTTAACACAATTTTTTATTTTTATTCTTTTATTACTTTCATTTTCGGAAATTTAACTTGCATATATTCATCAGGATACCACTTATCTATTACCTTAAAGACTACGTTTGTAGCAGTATTATTATTCGCTCTATCAGAGTATCTAATAGATGCTAAAGCTGTTAAGGAAATATTTACTATCATAAATATTGCTACAATTCCCGTTGTTATTCGAAACAAATTAATATTTACTTTGCTTATTATCTTTTTAAACCAAGGATATAATACATCTACACAGAAGACTGCAATCACACCCCAAGCTATGCAATATGGCAAATAAATTCTGCCACCAATATTTAAATTAAAATGAGAATAATTCCATGTTGAAGTACCAAAAACATACTCTTGAAAAAGACTGCCAAAATATTCAAAAGCACTTCCTAATATAACCCCTATCAAAAACTTTTGCCAAAACTTTTTACCTCGATAATTATTCATTATTAAAACAATAAAGATTAATCCAAACCCATAAATTGGTTTAAATGGTCCATATAATAGTCCTTGCTTATTAATCCATACCCCATTTTTAAAGAAATGAAAAAAAGTTTCAAGTACAAAGCCAACTAAACAACCTATTACAAATAACCAGACAATTTCTGAAAAAGAAATTTTTTCTTTTTTGTTTTCCATAATAATCACTCTTACATTATATCAATTTAAAGCTTTAATGTAAATTATTTTCAAACACTAAATTATATGATACAATATTTATCAGAGGTGAAGTTATGCGTAATTATTATTATAGTAAATTAAAAAAAGAAGAAAAGCAAAAGATAAAAGAACAATATAAAAAGGAATATGGCAAAAGTGACTTTCAAAAAAGATTAGTGCGACTTGCTATATATAGTATAATTGGTTTTCTTTTTAGTATTTTTTTAGTCGTTTATTCGGTTGTAAAACAACAAGATATTATGAGTAATTTACTCATCGCTATTCCTTTATTTATTGCCGCACTTATCTTTGCAATTGGCAGACATTATGCTAAATTAACCGTGTTAAACAAAATTGCTTTAAAAGAAAAAAACTGAGAAATTCAGTTTTTTTTAAATGTTATTTAATATTTTTTCAAGTTCTTCTTTATTTCTAAAGCCAATTACTTTTTCTTTTAATTCTCCATCTTTAAAAAAGCAAATTGTAGGAATACTCATTACACCAAAAGTAGTTGCTAAATCTTCATGTGTATCGACATTAATTTTTAAAATATTAACATCCATGCTTTCTAATACTGACCCAAGCATTTTACATGGACCACACCAATCAGCATAAAAATCTACTATCCAGATGTCATTTTTTATAACATCTTCTAATTTTTCTTTTTCCAAATATTTAATCATTCATTTTCCTCCTCAAAAGTATTTAAAATTGTCTCGGCACCCGCAAAATCTAATTTTTCACTATCAATTAATTTTCTAGTTGTTTCTGGGGTTACAACATGATATTTTAACATAATACTTAATATTTCACCATTATAAGCATCTTTACTTTCACTATCTTGATATTTATCTTGTAAATCCCCTATCTCTATTATAGCATCATAAGTTTCATTCACCATATTACCAATTAGTGGTGTCTTATCAATAATACTCATGGCAACACTACTTTCTCTTATCCATGTATGAGTTCCATTAAATTGAAGTAATACAAATAAAATTATAAAACTAAATACTACAGCTTCTAAAAATCCTAAAACTGCTCCAATTATTTTAGATGGAATTCCTAAAATAATCGTCATTGTCAAGAATTTTTCAATAATACCAGTTAACTTTAGTATTAGCGATAAGATACCATATAATACAACAAATACAATTATATAAGCAACACTTTCATATAATAAAATATTTAATGTAACTAAACCTTGCCAACTTCCACTAAAATCAAAGAATGGCACAAAATTGTAAAGTAAATCTGCAACTGGATTTTTTAAATAGTAAGCAATAACTACTACGGCAATGGTACCTACTAAACCTACTAAACTACGAATTGCTCCTTTTTTAAAACCTAAAACTGCCCCTAAAAGTAGAAACAATATTACTATTGCATCAACAATTGTCATTTTATCAACTCCTTACCATAATTATATACTAAACTTTTTGAAAAATAAAGCAATATATGATATTATTATTCTATGAGGTGTAAAAAATGACAATAGTTTTTAAAGTTAGTGATAATATTAAACCACTTATGATGGAATTTTATAAGGATAGAATGCTTGATAAAAGGCCTCCTTACTCTATTTTTCAAGTAAAAGAATACGATTGTGTTATTACTTTATATGAATCTGGAAAAGTAATGTTTCAAGGAATTGGTGCAGATATAGAAGCTAGTTACTGGATAGAAGAAGAAAGAATTAAAAATGGTCGAGTAATTGATATTACAACCGGTAAAGATAAAAAAAATACACCAGAAGCAAGAATTCTATTTAATGAAAGTACCATTGGTTCAGATGAAGTTGGAACAGGAGATTTTTTTGGCCCCATTGTAGTAACTGCTACTTATGTTTCAAAAGAAGATATCTCTTTCTTAATTGATTTAGGTGTCAGAGATTCTAAGAAAATTACAGATGATAAAATTAAAAAGATTGCTCCTTCCATTATTAAAAAAATACCATACACTACTTTTATTCTAACAAATACTAGTTATAATAAAAATTGGAGCGAAGACCTTAATATGAATAAGATTAAAGCCATTTTACATAATAAAGTTCTAGTTAGTATGAAAAACAAAAACTATCCTTATGAAAAAATTGTAGTTGACCAATTCGTTTATCCAGCTAAATATTTTGAGCATATTAAAGAAGCGAAAGAAAAAGTTACTGACATTACTTTTACAACCAAAGCAGAAGATAAATGTTTATCTGTTGCTGCAGCATCTATTATTTCAAGGTATATCTTTTTAGGTGAGATGGAAAAATTAAGTAAAGAAATAGGTATGACTATTCCTAAAGGTGCCGGTCCAAATGTGGATGAAGTAGGAATAGAAATTGTTAAAAAATATGGATTTGATAAATTATATGATATAGCAAAAATGAATTTCAAAAATAAAGATAAAATTAAAAATGGGCTTAAAAAATAAGTCCATTTTCTATGAGCAAATATCTAAAATGAAAAGTTCTAAAGCATAAAATTTATCCAATTTGCCACTCTTTATTTTTAAATCTAAATCTTCCAATTTTACTAGCCATTCTTCTAATTCTTTTATTTTATATGGAAATGCTTTTTTGAGATATTTCTCTAATTGCCAATCCATTAAATTTAACTCACTTAATATTTCATATTCTCGTTTGTTTTGTTCTAATAACTTTTTGATATTTAACATAATCCGAATATCCCTAGCAATTAAAGCGATTAAAATAGTAGGTTCTACTTTCATTGTTTTTAAATCACCTAATAATGTTAAACTCTTTTCTAAATCACCATCAATGAGAGCATCGACAAAAAGAAAATTATTGGTATTAATCGACTTAGAGATAATATTTTCTACATCTGATTTCTTAATAAAACATGGATTATTATAATACAAAATTATCTTTTCTACTTCCCCCATTACTAAATCATAATTAGTTAAACTATTAGCAACAATATATTTTATGGTATCTTTATCTATTTTATAATTGGCTTTTTGAAAAAATTTTTCAACTCTACTTTCTATTTCATAATACTTTAGAGTTGGAATATTTATTATTTCATATTTTTCTTTTAACACTTTTGTTATCTTTTTTCTACTATCAAGTTTTTCATTACAAACAAAAATAAGAGTAGATAATGAACTTGGATTATTAAAATAATTTAATAATGAAGTTGTATCTTTTTCATTTAATTTTCCAGTTCCAAAAAAATTAGCATTTCTAATAATAATAAATTTTTCTTCTAAAAACATAGAAAAATAACCTGCTTCTAATAAGACATCATCCATACTATTAATGCCCATATCAAAAGAAGTAACATTCTTGTTATCTTTTATGATATTATTTATTGCTTCATTGATTAATAATCTACTTTCACCATTAATTAATACTATCTTCATATTTACCACTTCTTAATTATAACATCAAATTGTTAAAAGATATAGTTTATTTCTAATTTTTTCTTATATCATTTTGTATTCTTTAGCAAGAATTCGCTCATCGCTACAATATTCCATAATATATTTATCATTTTCCTTGACAATTATTATTCCTATTGTTCTATCTTCCTCTATTGTTTTAATATTTTTATCTATGTAATGCATGTATGTTTCAATTTGACCAATATGTTCCTTTTTTAAATTGGTTGTTTTTAATTCAACAACTGTATAACACTTAAAGCGAATATTATATAAAAGCAAATCAATGAAATTGTATTTATTGCCTAATTTTATTTTATATTCATTGGCAATAAAACTAAAGCCACTTCCTAGTTCTTTTAAAAAAGATGAAATATCTTCTAATATTAATTTTTGCAAAACTTTTTCTGATATATTTTCATATTTATTACTATTTTTAATAATAATTGGATTTTTCACTAAATCTTGAATTTCTATTTCTCTATTTTCACTTAATTTTTCTTTTGCTTCTTTTGGTAATCTTTCATATTCGTTGTTTTTTAATTTTTGAATTAACTCTCTTTTACTTAAATTTTCTTGTTTACATATAGTTATATAATATAATATTTCATTTTCGTCTTTTATTCTCAATAACTCACAGTAATGACTCCACGTTAAAATTGCAGCCACTGGTTGCAATTTTTCATTACAGCAAATCTTTTCGTAATATAATCGCATATTATAAAGAGTTCTAGTACTATAATTTTTATTCAATTCTTTTGATAATCGGCACGAATACTCTTTAATAACTCCTTCACCATACCGCTTTTTAGCTTCCGACAAAAGCTTTCCAACTTGATAATAAGTTTCTAAATCACTCTTATTTTTGCTATAATCTTTAATTTTTTTAGTTATTTCATTATTTATTATCTGTTTTTTAATTTCATTATAATAGTTCATTTTTTTCTCCTTTCCTATGGTTGGAAATTTTCTATTTTCAATAAGTTATTCTTAATTTTAAATACAATACTTCCATTTAAATCTGTCCTATAAACAAGACTTTGTTCTAAGTTTTTTAGCGTATCTATATTAGGATGTCCATATCTATTATTTCTTCCTACTGATATAATTGAATAAGTAGGCTTTATCTTCTCAATAAATTCTTTGCTACTACTTGTTTTACTGCCATGATGCCCTACTTTTAAAATATCAACATTCTTAAGATTATACTTTTCTAACAATTCCTTTTCCACTTCTATTCCGGCATCTCCCATTAAAAGCAACTTTACTCCTTTTAAATTTAAATATAAAACAAGTGAATTATCATTTTCATTATCATAAAGTTTATGATTTAAAAAATATAACTGATTATCATTTAATCTTAATTCCTGGATATTTTGAGAGTATTTTATTTTCTTTTGTTTTAATACTTCAATTATTTTTAATTCCAAATCATTATACTCATCGTTATTTAATATAACTTGTTTAATTTTAAAATTTTCAAGTAAATTAATTGTCTCTCCCATATGGTCAAAATCACCATGAGTGCCAATCAAATAGTCTATTTTGGTAATTCCTTTACTTTTTAAGAAAGTAATTACATTATCAGAAATATTATAAGTTTTATTTTTCTTTTCCCATTCTTCAGTTTCATATGTTATTTTACCACCAGTATCAATCATCACTACATAGCTTAAATTATTACCAATAACTACTGTACAATCTCCTTGGCCAACATCTAAAAAATAAATATAGGAAGAAGAATCCAAATATGGAAATAATTTATAACTTATGACTAATAAAATAATAAAAAATACATATTTAACATGATACTTATATATGAAATAAACAAATAAATAATAGATAACAATAAAAACAAAATTAACTTTAGGAACAACTAAATTAAAAGAAAATAGATGCAAAATATGACTTATCCATTCTAAACATTTGATTCCTATTACCAACAAAGGTTCTAATATGGGCATTATGAACGTTGCTAGAGTTAAAGGAAATAAAATAATTGTCACAATTGGCACAATTACAATATTATTGAGAATTGTAAGTAAAT
>CALWAA010000067.1 GCA_944372725.1 uncultured Bacilli bacterium
AATATATTATTTTTTATTAAATGCTCTAAAATACCAAGATAAAGTATTTACTATGCGTAATTTAAAATGTGTAAATAACACTTTAAAGTTAGCAAAACGTGTTAGTAATGAATGCCATAAATTAAAAGGCTTTGTAAGATTTAAAGAAATTAACAATCATGTCTTATATGCCGAGATTGCACCAGATAGTGATGTTTTAGAATTGTTATCTCGCCACTTTGCGAAACGCTTAGCAAACGAATATTGGCTTATAAAAGACGTAAATAGAAATATGTATAGTATTTATGATACCAAAAAATACTATATAATATCAGGAAAAAATATAAATTTAAAGGATATAGAAATAAAGGAAGAAGAAAAAGAAGTAGAAAATTTATGGTTAACATTCTTTAAAACAATAGGAATTGCAGCACGAAAAAACAGGCGGTGTCAAATGAATTTTATGCCTAAAAAATATTGGAAATATATAATTGAAATGGAGGATGCTTATGAAAAAGATAATAACAGGTGAAGAATTATATGATTGTGAAGCAAAAGCGATTGAATTATTATGTGGAACAGTGAAGAAAACGTTGGGCCCAAGAGGTTCAAATGCCATTATTGACCATTCTTTAATGAGTCCTTTTATTACAACTGATGGCGTAACCATAGCAAGAAACATCGAAAGTGAAGATGAACGAATCAATACCATTCTTACTCTTGCCAAAGAAGCATCCATTAAAACTGATGAAACAGTAGGCGATGGCACAACCACAACCTTAGTTTTATTAGAAAGCATCTTTAAAAGTGGCCTAGCTAAAATTAGAGAAGGGATAAATCCTCACATCTTAAAAAATGAATTAGATGACGCTTTAGAAAGTATAATAGAAGAAATAAAAAAAGAAAGTAAAATTCCCACCGAAGAAAATTATTATGATATTGCGAGTATCGCTGCCAGCAACAAGAGTATAGGAAAACTTTTAACATCACTATATTTAAAATTAAAATCAGGGAGTGCTATTAAACTTTATGAAAGTAAAACTAGTGAAACTTATACTAAAATTATAAATGGTTACAGTTTTGAGCCCATCTTAGCATCTCCTTATTTTTTTAATAACACAAGTGAAATAACTTATAAAAACAGTTTAATCTTAATTATGACAAGAGAAGTAAACGAGATAGAAGAAATTAGCGAAATCATAAATTATACCATTGAAAAAAGAATACCCCTTGTAATACTTGCCAATGATTATACTGAAGAGGTAATAAATGAAGTTCTATCTTTAAATTTTAATAAAATAACAAACGTTACCTTATTAAAATTGCCGGAATATGGACTCCATCAAATGGATGTTTTAAAAGATTTAGAAGTGATTAGTAAAGCCAAAATAGTAAAAGCATCTGATGAAATAAGTTTAAATAGTTTAGGAAAATGTGAAGAAATAAAAATTACGAAAGACCTTGCTATCATAAGTAATAATCTGAAAAGCGAAGCTATAAAAAGGCACATTAACAAATTAAAAGAACGAGTAAAAACAATGGATGATGATTTTGAATTAGATTTTTTAAATAATAGATTAGCTAAATTAACAAATGGGATTGGAATTATTTATGTGGGGGCTACTACTACAACCGAAGCAAGGGAAAAAAAGATGCGGTTTGATGATGCCCTATGCGCCTTAAATTGTGCAACAAATGGCATCATACCAGGAAGTGGTTTAATTTTATTAAAAATAAAAGAAAATTTAGAAGCGAAAAAGAGTGGTTCAACCATTTTAAAAGAAGCCTTAGATAAACCATTTATGCAAATATTAGAAAATGTAGGTGTTAATCCAAATGATATTTATAATAAAATAAAAGAAAATGATTTTAACGTAATTTATAATGCTTTAGAAAATAAATTTGAACCAATATCAAAAACAAAGGTAATAGACCCAACAGCTGTAGTCATAACAAGTTTAAAAAATGCTGTATCAATCGCCGGAATATTACTTACTACTTCAAGCTTAATTATCAATGAATTTAAAGAAAATAATAGTTATAATATCAATAATGAAATATAAATTTTCTAAAAAGTTGTCATTTTTTCATTTTGCATGATATAATGCCCTTGAAAGGAGAGCTTTAATGCAAACATTAGAAGATTTAAGAAAGGAAAAAACAAGAATTGTTGAAACATACATTTTAAAGAATGTATACATACGTAACTTACATAATAATTGCCTATTTCCAAGAAAAGAATTGTTTTTAATAAAATTAAGTGGAGGTGAAACCAGAATAATTGATTGGCTATCAGAACATGATATCGGAAGTGTTGATTATTATGAAATTGTTAAAACTTCCAAAACAAAAGAAATTAGGAATAATTTTAAAAAACATTGTATTAAGCTAAAATGTCGTCTTGATGCTGAATAATTCTTATAATATAGTAGGCTGCGAGGAAGTGGTCATGCTGATGTACCGGCGCAGTCACTTCCTTTTAATGAATTAAAAAATAATAAAAGAAATCACAAATATAAAAATGAGAGTTCCTATACGAGACACGTAATTAAGAGTCGTGAATAAAGGTCGTAAACAAAAGGCTTTCATTTAATCCAACTTTATAATATAATAATAACATGAGAGGAAGTTGTTTATGAAACTTTATAATACTTTAACAAGACAAATTGAAGACTTTGTTCCATGGGAAGAGGGAGTTGTTAAAATGTATACTTGTGGGCCAACAGTTTATAGTTATGCTCACATTGGCAATTTAAGAACTTATATCATGGAAGATATATTAGAAAAAACATTGCGTTTCCTAGGATATGACGTAACCCGTGTTATGAATATCACTGATGTAGGTCATCTAACAAGTGATGCTGATACTGGTGATGATAAAATGGTTAATAGTGCCAAAAAAGAAAATAAAACAGTGTTAGATATTGCTAGATTTTATACTGAAGCATTTTTCAAAGACACTGAAAAGCTAAATATTAAAAAGCCCGATATTGTAAGTCCTGCTACTGACAATATTGAGGAATATATTAAAATAATTACCAAATTATTAGATACAGGATATGCTTATAAAGCTGGTGGAAATATCTATTTTGATACTTCAAAATTAGATGATTATTATAAGTTAACTAATCATGTTGGCGAAGAGTTAATTAGTGGAGTTAGAGATACAGTTGAAGAAGATACCAACAAAAAAAATAAAACCGACTTTGTATTATGGTTTACCAAATCTAAATTCGATTCGCAAGAATTAAAATGGGATAGTCCTTTTGGCAAGGGTTATCCAGGCTGGCATATAGAATGTTCTGGTATTTCCCTTAAATATTTAGGGGAATATTTAGATATCCATTGCGGTGGTGTAGATAATATATTCCCACATCATACGAACGAAATAGCACAAAGTGAGTCTTATATTGGCCACAAATGGTGCAAATATTGGGTACACGGCGAGCATTTAAATGATGCGACTGGCAAAATGAGTAAATCAAAAGGAAAAGTATTAACAGTATCATTCTTAGAAGAAGGATTTAATCCTTTAAGTTATCGTTTTATGGTGCTTCAGAGCCATTATCGTAAACAACTAACCTTTAGTTTAGAATCGCTTTCTTGCGCTGAAAATGCCTATAAAAAACTAAAATCAAGAATTGTTAGTTTGAAAAATGATGATAATGTTGATAAAAATGTATTAGAAACATATGTTACCAAATTTAAAGAATGCCTAGAAGACGATATGAATACAGCTAATGCGATTACTTTACTTTATGATTTACTAAAAGCTGATACAAATGATTCTACCAAAATGAAAGTAATAGAAGAAATGGATAAAGTATTATCATTAGATTTACTAAAAAAGGAAGAAAAAAACATTGATGAGGCATACATCAAAGAAATGATTGAAAAAAGAAATGATGCGAAAAATAATAAAGATTATGCTTTAGCTGATTCTATACGTGATGAATTAGCAAGTAAAGGCATCACTTTAAAAGATACAAGAGAAGGAACAATATATGAGGTAAAATAATGGGAATAATCATTGATATTATATTTATAATAATTGTTGGTTTAATTATTTTAATTAACTTGTTATTTAGAAGTGTTGTAAAAACAACCAAGAATATAAAAAATGAAGCGAATTTATCAGGCTTTGAAATAGCAAGGAAAGTATCTACCAAGTTTTGTCAAGAAGAACCCCATATTATCAAGAAAAGCGGTAAATATTTAGACCATTACAATAAAGACAGAAATGTAATAAAACTATCACCAGATGTATTTGATGGTGAAGATATTTATGCGGGAGTAACTGCTTTTAACGTTGCTTTAGAAACAGACCCAGAAAGAAAAAATGTAGCAGTAGGTCATAAACTAAATTCGTTTCTAGTAATTGCAAGCTACTTATTTATTATATTAGGTGCCTTTGCTAATAACATATTAGTAATTCGTTTGGGACTAGTTCTATTTATTTTAACGTGTATAATTGAATTTGTTTTAATATCATCTTTGTTTAAATCAGATGAAGAACTAAATAAATTATATGAATTCATAAAAAAAGAAAAACTTATAAAACCAGTAGAAACTTACAAAGATTATAACTTACTATTAATCTTATCAAAGCTAGCAACACTTCCATATAGTTTCATTAACTATTTTAGATAATTAAATTGAATGCTATGATGATTTATTCAAAAAAAGTAAAACTCTTGAGAAGCTAATAATAAAAATATATAGTTTTAAAATAATGATTATAATAAACCAGTTGCTATTAGGAATTTATAAAGTCACATTAAAAGTGGCTTTTTTGTTTAATTGTCAATTAGAACAAATTGGAAAATATGGTTTAAACTTATATCTAAATATGTTATAATAACATAAATAGGTGGTAAAATGGATTTAGAAATAAATGGCTATAATATTTTTAATATATTTTTTATAACATTAATTGCAAGTATGTTATTAACTGTAATAGTTAAAAAGATTGCTGTACATGTTAATGCGATGGATATACCAAACGAAAGAAAAGTACATAAAAAACCAATGCCAAGATTAGGTGGCTTAGCAATATTTGGAGCTTTTATAATTAGTTATATGCTATATGGTACAGTATCTACCCAAATGTTAAGCGTATTAATAGCGGGCTTTCTAATTATTATTACAGGAATAATTGATGATATAAAACCAATAAAAGCAAGATATAAATTCTTAGCTCAAATTATAGCTGCTATTATAGCGGTTATTTATGGGAAATTATATTTTAGTAATATTACATTATTTGGCTTTGTATTTGAATTTCCAACATGGGCTAATATTATCTTATCGATTATATTTGTAGTAGCGTGTATAAATATTATTAATTTAATAGATGGACTAGATGGATTAGCGGCTGGAATTAGTACAATTTATTTTATTACCATTGCCATAATAGGCTTTGTTCTTAATAGTTTAGGAGGACTTGATGTAATCTTAGCAGTCATTATGATAGGAAGTACCATGGGATTCTTGGTCCACAATTTTCCTCCAGCTAAAATATTTATGGGGGATACAGGAAGCATGTTCTTAGGCTTTATGATTGCTGTAATTGCTTTATTGGGATATAAAGTGGCAACAATGACTTCAATAATTATTCCTATTATTCTTTTAACAATTCCAATATTTGATACGTTATTTGCAATTATTAGAAGAACGTTAAAAGGCGAATCAATAGGAACTCCTGATAAAGAACATTTACATCACCAACTACTTAGAATGACATCATCAACTAGAAAAACTGTGATTATCATTTATATTATTAATGCTTTATTCTCACTAGCTTCAATTTTATTTGTTTTAGGTGATAATAAACAAGCAATTGCATTATACGTGGTCTTAATGGTATTTTTCTTATTCTTAATATTAAAGACTAATATATTATTTGACCATAGAAAAAAGAAAGAAGGTAAAAAATGAAAAAAATATTAGTAACAGGTGGAGCTGGATATATAGGCTCTCATGCAGCAGTAGAATTATTAGATGTTGGATATGAAATTGTCGTAGTAGATAATTTCTATAATTCAAAGCCAAAGGCTATTGAAAACATTGAAAAAATAACAGGGAAAAAGTTTAAATTTTACGAAGGTGATGTTTGCGATAAAGAACTATTGCGCAAAATATTTTCTGAAAATGGAATTGAAGCTGTAATGCATTTTGCTGGATATAAAGCTGTTGGTGAATCGGTAGCAAAACCATTAATGTATTATCGCAATAACCTTG
>CALWAA010000068.1 GCA_944372725.1 uncultured Bacilli bacterium
AATTATAAAATAAATAAAAAACCAGATTCTTTCTGGCTTTGCGAGATATTTTTAAATAACAACTGTCAAACTTGGGAGCCGATATAGAGTTAACTGGTTCTGGAACAGCAACAGACCCATATCAATTAGTAATGTAAATTAATGTAAAGTAAAAAACTTTACATTTTTTTCTTGATTTTCACATATAGTTATGGTAGACTTATAAATAGAATAAAAGGTGGTGTTAAGGATGGATTTCCTTGATAAATTATATAGTAGTAATTATTTTGGTATTGGTTTATTTGCAGTGATTGCATTTTTAGTAGTAACATTTTTGGTTGTTCTGTTTTTCGGTAAGAAAGATGAGAAGAAAAGAAAATTAGAGGCAACTAGAGAATTAAAAACAGAAAACACATTTAAAGAAACAGGAACTGCAACGCCAGTAGAAATACCAGCAAATCCAGAGCCTGTAGCCCCAATTAACTTAGAAGCAACTGTGCCTATAAAACCAGCAGAACATGTTGAAGTGCCAGTAACTCCATTAGAACCTGTTACTCCGGTTATGCCTGTTCCACCAGTAAATCCGGTAATAAAAGATGATAATGAATTTGTCGATAATTTAACAGTGGAAGAACCTGAAAGTAAGCCGGTAGAACCAGTTATTCCTACATCTTCCCAAGTAGATGTTAAACCAGTTAGACCTATTATTAAGGAAGAGCCTGTAGAAATAACACCTAGAAAGATTGAATTAGAACCTACCAAGATTGAAATACCACAAGAACCAATTAAACCAATAATAAATGAAAGGTCTATTCCTGAAACAGAACCAGTTAGACCTATAATAGAAGAAAAAGTAACTCCAATTATTAAAGAAGAAGAACCAAAACTAGAGATTAATGAAGAACCAGTTATTAACAGCTATTATAAACCAGTAGAAAAGAACGATGCTGAAACAATAAAAGTTCCAAACATTGATTTTGATGCTTTAGCTAAATCAATTTCTAAAGAACTTGATGAATTAGAGAATGATTCAAAAAAATATGATGAAATAAAAGTAACCCCTATGAGTGAAGTAACCAAAAAAGCAGAACCTGAAAGAAACAAAGAAGTATTTAGTTCTGTTTATGTAAGAGAACCTAAAGAAGTTCCAACTGAGAAAATAGAACTACCAAAAAGAATTGATTTACCAGCTAGAAAGAGCGAATAAGAACCAAAAAATGGTTCTTTTTTTGTAAAAGTAAAGTAAAATTGCCATTTAAACCCCAAAATATGTAGAAAAAAGTAAAAAAAGCCTTGATTTTAAAGGCGTTTTTTGATAATGTTATTACGTAAGGTAAAAACCTTATAAATTTTGGTTTTTGAGTTGGGAGGTATGTATTAATGTCAAGAACTGAATTAGTAGAATTTGCTGCTGCTAAAACTGATGTATCAAAAGCAGAAGTAGGACGTGTATTAGATGCTTTATTAGAAGGTATCCAAACTGGTCTAAAGAAAGAAGGAAAAGTAACTTTAGTTGGATTTGGAACATTTAGCGCTAAGAAACGTGCTGCTCGTGAAGGAATCAATCCTTTAACTAAAGAAGCAATTAAAATTCCTGCTAAGACTGTAGCTTCATTCAAAGCTGGAAGCAAATTAAAAGACGCTTTAAACTAATTTAGCAGTTAAAAAAATTCAGAGATTAATCTGAATTTTTTATTTTATCATAAAGTTTATATAAGTATTGCACTCTAGCTTCCAACTTAAAATAATAAATAATATAAGGAATTAAAAAGCATACCATAAATAAAGCAAAAATTAAATAAATAATAGATTCTCTAATATGACATACAAATAAAATAGTAAATAAAGCATAAAAAAGGGTAATAATTAAATGAATAATTCTTTCTTTATTAAAAAATTCTATCTTAATTAATACATCATCATGTAAATAAGAATCAATTTTTTTATCTTTAATTTTTGTCTCTAATTCATAAATATAATCATCAATATATCTCTTCATATTATCACCAATTCTATTGTACTAAATTTAAAATAAAAAGTCCACATTCGAGTTGAATTTTGACGGAAAGGTTGCTATAATATTACAGCTTAAAGGGTGATAAAAATTGAAAAATGCATTTATACCAACCAAAACAATGTTAGATAACTTAGAAGATATTAAAGCAGAAATTACAACTTTTGCTATATTACAGGGATTAGAAACCAATTGCCATGATGATTATTTTTATATTTTAACAGAGGGTAAAATGTTAGGAAATTATTTATTTGAAGGATATACGGATAAAACAATTTTAGATTATAATGAAAAAGTAAAATATCCTGATACGATATCCGGAGTTCGCCTAGGAATATATTATTCTGAGAAAGACCCTAACTGGCACATTCTAGAAAAAGTACCAAATAGCCCGGAATTATATTTAGCTGTCTATCATGAATATATAACCGATTTAGCACCTAAATCACTTCAAAAGAAATTAGAAAATTTATATGAAAAAGGAAAGTTAAAAAAGACTGGGAAAAGCTATACAGGAGCAACATTAGAATTACCAGTAATGGAATATAAGCAAAAAAGGTATGTACGTTTTCCCGTAAGTAAGAAATTATCTAAAAATATAATAAGTATTATTTCTAAAGACACTTATGTTTGTGAACAAAATTTTTATTGGTTAGAAGTAAAACCTTTAGAATTCATTATAAATAAAAGAACTAATCTAGCTTTAACTAAAAAAATTATCTATGCTACTTTAACCGAGACAATTAGCAATGATTTACTAGCAACAATTTTAAATGAAATAACTGGAACAAAAGAAGAAGTAAGAGAAAACTTACAAGATAAAAGTGATATCACAAGATTACTAAATGAAATAAAAAAATTAATCAAAAATGATGAATATCTTGCTAAAAAAATAATTGCTGAAGTAAACCAAATATTACAAGATTATAATAAACGAATAAGAAAATTAAAAGAAAATATCCAACAAAATCCAAGTTTAACCTTAGTTTTAGAAACAAAAGAAACAGTTAAAATAGATTTAATAATCAAATTAACAAATATAATAAATAAATTAAAAAAATATCAAGAAGAAAATAAAGAATATTATCAAATAATAGCGATGTTAGATTATTATTTAGAAATCATAAATGGAAAATTTCCTGATAATGAAAAACTAAATAATGAATTATCTTATGATTTATATGAAATCGTCTTAGTCTTAAACACTTTAAAAGACAAAGATAAAGAGGAAATAAGAGAAAAACTTGCTAATATAATAAAAAAGAAAAGAATTGCCATTAGAAAAAAACAAATATCAGAAATTAACGAAATAGAATACGAAGGAGAACCATTAAATTTTAATAATAGAGAAGAATTAATGTTAGAAATAAGAAAATTAATCCATCCCATTTTAATTGCATTAGATAACAAAATAAAAAGTAGTGTGATGGAAGAAGAAATTACAACCGGCATAAAAAATATTATTGCGGGATTATATGTAAAAACAAATAATGATTATATATCTTCCCATTTATTTATAATAAACCAATTAGTAAATAACTTACAAATAATTTTAAAAGAAATGCCAAATAAAAATAATTATCAACTAATATTAGCTGAAATTTTAAATTTAGAAATTGATTATTCCCAAAATATTTTAATTATCATAAAAGAATTACAAAATAAAATTATTGCTTTATATAAATTAAAATTAGAAATAGAATTATATTTAAAGGAACAAAAAAGTTATGATGCTTTCATTTATAAACTAACACCATAATTTTTTGGTTTTCAAAATCTTTATTTAATGATATAATTAAACGTACGACTAATATAATAAATTGGAGGGATTTTTTTGAAAAAACAAAATATTATAGTAACATTTATTATTCCTATTATTGCTATTATTGCTTTACTAGCAGTTCAAGCATTATGTGACTTAGAACTACCTAGTTATACATCTGATATTATCAATAATGGAATTCAACAAGGAGGAATAGACCGTGGCTTACCAGAAGCATTAACAGTAGATATGTTTGATGCAATTGTAAGAATTAGTGATGAAGACCCAGCTATCATGGTAAGCTACGATTTATATGTAACAGAAAATTTAAGTAGTGGTGAACTAGAAAGCTTAAGTGAAGATTATCCACTATTAAAAGAAGAAAATTTATATTTATTAAATAATTTAACTGACGAAGAAAAAGATATCGTGGAAGAAAAAATGAAGATGCCACTTATTATTGCCACTATGTTATATAGCAATAATGAATCTCTTATGACCTCACTTAATTTAGAAGTACCTGAAGGAAGCACTCTTTTAGATATCGTCTTAAGTATGGATGATAATACTTTTAATATGATTATTTCATCTATTGAAGAATCATTAGAAAGCCTAGATATTTCTATTTTAGATGGATATGCCATTTCTAGCGTAAACACAATTTATCATGAAATTGGTATGGACATGGATAACTATCAAATAAACTATATTATTGATAAAGGTCTTATCATGTTAGGTATTGCTGGAGCCGGTATAATTATAGCCATTATTGTTGGTTATTTAATTGCTAAACTAGCCGCTAAAATAGGGTATGTCCTAAGAAGTAAAGTAGTTAGAAAAATAATGAGTTTTTCTTCCTCAGAGTTTAAGGAGTTTGGCGCATCAAGCCTAATTACTAGGTCTACAAATGACATTGAACAAATCAAAATGTTTTTCATTATGCTTCTTCGAATTGTTGTTTTTGCTCCTATTATGGGGATTGGTGCCTTTATTAAAGTAAGTGATAATCCTCTAAATTGGATTATTGGTCTTGCCTTAATAATCATTTTCATTTTAATTGGTATCTTATTTGGATTTGCTATGCCAAAGTTTAAGAGTATGCAAAAATTAATAGATAAGATGAATTTAGTATCAAGGGAAATAATTACAGGTATGCCAGTTATAAGAACATTTGGTACTGAAAAGCATGAAGAAGAACGTTTTGATAAAGCCAATGTAAAACTTACGAAAACAAACCTTTTTGTTAATCGCTTAATGGGTATTATGTTGCCAAGCATGATGTTAGTTATGAATATCATTAGTATTTTAATTGTATGGTATGGAGCAGAACAAATTGATATAGGAACTCTTCAAGTCGGAACCCTTCTAGCTTTCATTTCTTATACGATGCAAATAATCATGTCTTTCTTAATGATATCTTTAGTATCAGTAATGCTACCACGTGCTTTAGTTTCTTTAAAAAGAATTAAAGAAATATTAAAAAAAGAAGTTTCTATTGTGGAACTAGAAAATCCAGTTCCATTTAAAGAAGATGAAAAAGGTGTCATTGAATTTAAAAATGTAAGTTTTAAGTATCCCGATGCTGATGAAGCCATGTTAAAAAATATTAGTTTTAAGGCAACACCAGGAACAACAACCGCTTTTATTGGTTCAACAGGTTCTGGAAAATCTACATTAATTAATTTAATTCCTAGATTTTTTGATGCAACAAGTGGTGAAGTAATCGTAGATGGTGTAAACATAAAAGAGGCATCTGTGGTAGAATTAAGAAACAAAATTGGTTATGTACCTCAAAAAGGAATGTTATTTAGTGGTACCATTAAATCCAATTTGATGCTTGGTAATGATAATTTAACAGATAGTGAAATGCTTGATGCTGCCCGGGTAAGTCAATCCTTAGAATTTATTAATGAGAAAAAAGATAAATTTGATAGTGAAATTTCTCAAGGAGGTTCCAATGTTTCTGGTGGTCAAAAGCAACGTTTATCTATAGCTAGAGCGATAGCCAAAAATCCAGAAATTTATATCTTTGATGACTCCTTTAGTGCCTTAGACTTTAAAACTGATGCAGCTTTAAGAAAAGAACTATTTAAATATGCCAAAGATGCTACCATTTTAATTGTTGCTCAAAGAATAAGTACTATCATGAATGCTGATAATATCATTGTTTTAAATGAAGGAGAAATCGTTGGTAGTGGTACTCATAAAGAACTTTTAAAATCATGCAAAATATATAAAGAAATTGCGTTATCACAATTAAAGGAGGAGGAACTCTAATGGCAAGAAAAATGGGTGGACCTGGAGCTATAGAAAAAGCTCGTGA
>CALWAA010000069.1 GCA_944372725.1 uncultured Bacilli bacterium
GATATAATTAATAATAGGAGAAACGATTATGAAAAAAGTACAAAAAGGCGATGTTATTAAAGTTATAGTTTTGGCTATTATTATTATTTGGATTATTATATTCTTTATTGATTATTTTAGAGCTAGACAATCTAAAACACCAATTTTCTGTATCTCTGAACAGACAAAAGAATATGATGATGGTACGGTTTATTCTTGTACTGGTCTTGGTTATAAAATGTATAAGTATGACCGTTCTAGTATTGATGCCAGTATTGAATTTGGACCATTCTTTATTAAAGAGAGAACTGAATAGTTCTTTTTTTTCTTTCGTTGTGTTATAATAGTTTTATTGGAGGAATATTTTATGCTTAATAAACATGGCTGGGGATTAAAAGAAATGTTAGTTCTTTCAGGTATATTACTATTGTTTTTAATTATTGCAATATATTATATTTTTACATTTTATAAGGAAATGGGTAGAGAAGTAACTACTACTTATTATCATGATTTAGAAGATGATTTGGAAGATAGTGCTAGAGTATATGTTCAAGATTATTATGATGGTAATTTAAATAGTGATGGACTTACTATTACAAGAAGTTTACTTCGCTCTTATGATTTAGATGTAACACTTAGAGATAGAGATGGCCATGTATGTAGTGGTTATGTTATAGCTAGTCGTACGCAAGGGGAAGATACTTATCAAGCATATATTTCATGTTCTGATTATACAACTGAGGGATTTGAGGATTGGAGAAGCTAGTGAAAAAGACGAAGATATTATTTATTATTTGGGCAATTATTGTTCTTATTATTATTGGTTTATTAACTGCTCTTGGCTTTATTTTAGAAAATAGATACGAAAAGTATAAAGAGTTAGAAGATAAATTGGTTAGTAGTGCTAAAGAATATGCTCATAGTGAGATATTATTAGAAGAAGGAGAGTTTATTGTTACAACAGAAGAATTAATAGAACAAGAATATTTAGATTCTTTGGAAGTAGATGATGATGTTTGTCAGGGTTATGTTGTAATTACTAATGATGGTACTTATGAATATGCTCCTTATATTACTTGTAAGGGTTATACAACTAGGAATTTTCTAGAAAATAAATAAGAACGGTTTGTCCGTCTTTTATTCTGTTCTTAAAGCTTCTACTGGGTCTTTTTTGCTTGCCATTTTGGCAGGTAGTAATCCGGCAATTACAGTTAGTAATATGCTTATTACAACAAGTATGATTGCTCCAACAATTGGTAGATGGGCAATAGATGAGACGCCAGCTAAACTATTAATAATCGCGTTAATTGGGATATTTAATATTACGGTTATTATAATACCTAATAATCCAGCTGATAAACCAATAATTAAGGTTTCAGCATTAAATACTCTGGAAATATCTTTTTTAGATGCACCAATACTTCTTAAGATGCCTATTTCTTTAGTTCTTTCTAATACACTAATATAAGTAATTATACCAATCATAATGGATGATACGACAAGAGATATGCTAACAAATCCCATTAATACATAACTAATAATATCGATAATGCTTGATACACCACTCATCATGACTTTGATAATATCGGTATAAGTAATTTGGTTTTCTTCAGTAGTATTATTGTTATATTCTGTGATTAAATCAGCTAAAGCTTCTTTGGAATCAAAATCTTTGGCATAAATATTAATTGTGCTAGGACTATCTAAATCAACAATACCTAACTTTTCTAAATTTGATTCATATGTGGCACTTGCATTTTCTTTATAATTAGCAATTATTTCAGCTAGTTCACTTTGAGATAAAGTAGCTAAATAAGCTTGTTCTTCTTTACTTAAATTGTTAATATCAAATTCTTCATTGCTAAATTCTTTGTTGGTGAAAACATTGATATTTTTATTTGCTAATTGCTCTTTGACAATTTCACTTTCGTTAATTTCCTTAATTACATATTCGGTTAAGTCTTTGGTGTACCATACGCCTCCATAGTTATTCGTTGTAATTGTTTCTTCTTTAGGCTTAATAATACCAACTACTTCAAGTTCTAGCGCATCACTTAAAAGATTATTAACATATTCTTCATTATTAGAGTTATCAATCCATAAGTTACTTTCTTTGGCGTAATAATCAGTATTTAATAATACTTTAAATTTAGTATCTAATAATTCATCATATGTGTAACTTAATTCTTCTAAGTTTGTTACTTCTTCGCCTTTTAACATTGCATTGTAATTATTTACTAGTTCTTCGCTGTCAAGTAAGCCAATCGAATATAAAGTATAGTCACTAATATAGTTATCTTTATTTACTACTAGGACTACTTCATTATATTCTTTTGGAAGACGACCGGCTAAACACTCGTATTGGTCTTTTATTAGTTCTTCATTGTCTAACATTTCATTAAAAGCATTGTAAGAGCTTGTGCCACTAGAAAACATACTTCCTATTTCATTCATTGATTCAAATCCAAGTTCATTCATGATTTGGTCAGGGTTTACTTGGGTGTAAACATCATCATTTTCTTTATAAATATTTAAATTTAAATTATAAGAATATTGAATAGCATTGGCATATTTATTAAATGTATTACTATTCTCATTAATATAGGATTTAAAAGCTTCTAAGTTGTTTCTTTTTGCACCACTGCTCATTAAGTTTAGCATGTCATTTGTTATATTCATAGAATGAATTTTATCATCATTATAATTTTCATAAGTGTTTCCACTATCTATGGCAGCATTTAATAATTCGCCGGTATCCATTGTTGTTTCTTGGAGGGTAATAGGATAACTTGATAAAGTGTCCTCTTCTACTTTGTTAATATAGTTTTGCATACCACTTGATAGTGACATGATTAAAGCAATACCAATAATACCGATAGAACCAGCAAAAGCAGTTAAGATTGTTCTTCCTTTTTTGGTTAATAAATTATTTAAGCTTAAGGATAAAGCTGTTAGGAATGACATGCTTGTTTTTCCAGTTTTGTTTTTACTTTTCTTTTCTTCAACCCCATCATAAGGTTTGGAATCGTCAGTTACTTGTCCATCTAGTAATTTAATAATTCTAGTTGAATATTTTTCGGCTAAATCAGGATTGTGGGTAACCATGATAACTAATTTGGTTTTCGATATTTCTTTTAATAGTTCCATGATTTGGACACTTGTTTTGGTATCTAGGGCTCCGGTTGGCTCATCCGCGAGTAAAATATCAGGGTTTCCAACTAGGGCTCTAGCTATGGCAACCCTTTGCATTTGGCCACCACTCATTTGATTTGGTTTTTTATGTATTTGGTCTTCAAGTCCTACATCTTTTAAAGCCTCTAGGGCTCTTTTTCTTCTTTCAGTTTTGCTTATTCCAGCTAGAGTTAAAGCAAGTTCTACATTGGCTAAGACTGTTTGATGGGGAATTAAATTATAGTTTTGAAAAACAAAACCAATACTATGATTACGATAAGTATCCCAATCTTTGTCTTTAAAATTCTTGGTGGATTTCCCATTAATGATTAAATCACCAGTTGTATATTGGTCCAAGCCACCAATAATATTTAAAAGCGTTGTTTTTCCACACCCTGATGGACCTAAAATACTTACAAACTCAGTTTCACGAAATTTTAAATCAATTCCTTTTAAGGCACTCACACTATTTGTACCACTTAAGTACTTTTTGGTTATCTTTTTTAGTTCTAACATATTTATTCCTTTCCTTTAAAGATACATTAAGATTATATGAAATTTAGGATAATTAGTCAATCAAATAAGAAGGTTTTTGTTTCTTTATTTATTTAGTTGTTAAAAAATTTTACTAGCTATACTTTTGCTTGATTTATATAGCGAACATTTGTTATAATGATGCTATAGAAAATATATTATTCAGGGGAGGAATAAAAATGAATGAATTAGAACAATATCGGGAAAGAATGTTTGATGAAATTAGGCATGTTGATGAAGAAGGAAGAGAGTTTTGGTATGCTAGAGAGCTTGCAAAAGTTCTAGAATATAAGCGGTGGGATAAATTTAAAAATGTAATAAATAAAGCACTAGTTTCTTGTAGTAATAGTGAAAATATTGTAGATAACCATTTTTCCCAATTGGGAAGAATGGTATCTCTTGGTTCTGATGCTTTAAGAGAGGTTAGTGATTATAAATTATCGCGTTATGCTTGTTACTTAATTACACAAAATGCCGATTCTAGTAAAAGAGAGGTTGCTTTAGGTCAAACTTATTTTGCTATGCAAACGAGAAAGCAAGAAATATTAGAAAAGAATTATGAAGATTTAACCGAAACGGAAAAGAGATTTTATAAAAGAGAGAAGATAAGAAGGAAAA
This sequence comes from uncultured Bacilli bacterium, assembly GCA_944372725.1. Taxonomy (GTDB): domain Bacteria; phylum Bacillota_I; class Bacilli_A; order RF39; family UBA660; genus Caccenecus. The sequence goes on from CALWAA010000069.1 coordinate 4,303, forward strand.
ATTTAGTTCTTAATAAGGCTGCTAGAGATGCGGGAGTTAAGAATTTTGATAAATTTCATAATGCTGGTTATAAAGGACTATATAATGGTGAGACTGCAAATGATATAGCAAAAAGAAAAGGGCTTCGATATCGTGAAGATATCCTAGATAATATGGGAAGTGATGAATTAGCGGCTAATGAATTTCGTATTTCTCTTGCTAGTCAAAAACTTAAAAATGAAAATATACAGGGAGAAGCTAATGCTAATCATGCTCACTTTGAAGTAGGTAGTATTGTAAGAGAAGCTATTATTGAGGCAGGTGGTACTGTTCCTGAGAAGCTTCCAACTCCTGAAAAATCCTTAAAGGAACTTAAGAAAGAAGAATTAAAGAAAATAGATGGTGGTATGTTTGGCAATAGTTTTAAAAATTATATAAGTAGATTTTATAATTTTAATAATTGATGCAAAAAGCTGTTAACACTATCTCTTGACAAAATTAGAGTGCGTATGTAATATAATAGTAAATTTGGCAAGGAGATAATATTTTATGAATAAATTTGAGTTAGATAAAGTAATGGAATGTTTAGGTTTTGATGCAAAAAGCTGTTATGAAATAAATGGATGTAAATACTATCATGATGGTAGGTATTTTACAATTGTTAAGGGGAAAACCCCATATGAATTAGCCCTATTAATAAGAAACAAATATGATAATGACATATATAAAATAAGAGTAAATGGCAGTCATGAGTCAGAAATTCCACGTGGAGATATTTATACATACCATATTGATACAATAGAAGGATTAGTGGTATTTTTACTAGAAGCACAAGATTATTATTTTAAATCTCAAGAAAACTCAAAAGATATTGAACAATTTTTACATTTGGTTTATTCTAAAATATTACAAGGTGTTAATCCAAATATAAGTATACATGATTGGATGTTAAACAATGAAAATAGAAAAAGATACTTTGAAACAGTATTAAATATAAGCACTTGTCTGGATTTTAAATTAAGGAAAAAAATTGAGAGTTTTGATAATATAGTGAACCCTTTTTGTAATTATGATTTAGATTTGAATAATTCTAAATTTGTTGCTAGAGGTAATGATTCTCAAGGTAATAATTGGTTTTCTCTTGCTGATAAAGATAGTGGAATAACTTTGACTACTATACGAAATGCTCTTGGATTTGTAATTAAATTATGTGTACCATCTGATGCACCATATGAAATGACCGTTTATCACTATTTTGATAAAAATGGTGAAGTAATTGCTTTTGAAAAATATGATGAATCTGGACTAAGTAGAATAGAATATAATTTAACTAATTCTTCTTTTGGAGAGTATTATGGAATCAAACACGCTGCAACTGTAAAGGATAAAAAATTTGTTATTGAAAATTTAGGTAAATGTATTACATTAGCAAGTGATGTGGTAAGAAAGAATGTTGGAATTAGTTTGACTAACCAAAAGATATTAAAAAGAAATAAGAAATGAGACTATTTAGAATGTTTTTTTGATAATGGTAATTCGGCATAATATTTTGGTATTGACATGGATTTATACTTTTATCAATTTTGCAATAGTTTTCTACTTTCTGTTGTAATCAATTTTTTTAGTGATTGATGTAAAAAAATGCTTGACATTTCATATAATATAATGTTATAGTATTACTGCGTTTTAAATTGGTTCTACCTAGGTAGAGCTAAATTTAATAGAAATTCTGATACACCAGGATGTGTGTTAATTAGGAGGGAGGA
>CALWAA010000070.1 GCA_944372725.1 uncultured Bacilli bacterium
TCTTCATCACCAGTATAGCTAATATACAAGAAGTAATAATTAGGTGTTTCAGATAAAACCGAACTGATTTCATTGATATCATTCATCTCTAAACTAATGGTATTTGTGCTTATTAAATAGCTATTAATATATTTTTCTTGTTCCCGAACGGTGTGCCATTTATAAAAGTATAAGGCAAGAAAAATTATGGCTAAAATAATACAAAGTCCTACAAAATATTTTTTTACATTTTGATTTTTATACTTTATTTTCGTACTTGCCATAACATCCCTCCAACAATACTATTTTATCATATAATAATCTTATTTGTAAATGCTAATTTTATTCAGATTTATCTTCTAATTTTACTAAAACCTCTCTTGGTTTCGAACCATTAGGAGGTCCTACAATTCCTCGTTCTTCTAGTAAATCAACAACTCTAGCTGCTCTATTATATCCAAGTCTAAATCTTCTTTGAAGTAAACTTGTACTCACTTTACCAGTTTGAATAGCAAATTCTACTATTTCATTATACAAAGGGTCATCATACTCTTCAACTTCTCCAGGAGAACCATGAATACCACTTCCTGTAGCATCCAAGTTTTGCATCTCTTCACTATAATGAGCAACTTGTTCTTTACATACATAGTCAATAATTCTTTTAATTTCATCATCACTAATAAAACATCCTTGAATACGAATAGGCACATTTTCGCCCATTGGAAGATAGAGCATATCACCTTTACCAAGCAGTTTTTCTGCACCACTCATATCAAGAATAGTTCTTGAATCGATATTTGATGCTACTGCAAAAGCGATACGAGATGGAATATTTGCTTTAACAACACCAGTAATAACATCAGTAGAAGGTCTTTGTGTTGCAACAATTAAGTGTATACCGGCCGCTCTAGCCATTTGGGTAATTCTCATAATTGAATCTTCAACTTCTTTACTTGCTACAAGCATCAAATCAGCAAGTTCATCGATAATTGCTACAATATAAGGCATTTTCGGAATATTAGTATTATTATTTTTATTTTCCTTTACAACCCAATCATTATAACCAGCAATATTTTTTACATTTTTTTCACTAAATATATCATAACGTTTTTCCATTTCGGAAACAATCTTTTGTAAAGCAATACTTGCTTTTTTAGGGTCACTTACAACCGGGCATAAAAGGTGAGGAACACCATTGTAATTAGAAAGTTCAACTTTTTTCGGGTCAACTAACATAAGTTTAACTTCATCCGGTTTATAACGCATCAAAATAGAACATATCATAGTGTTGGTACAAACCGATTTACCAGAACCAGTTGAACCAGCGATTAAAAGATGGGGCATTTTAGATATATCAGCAAGTTGTGGTCGACCCATAATATCTTTACCTAAAGCAACAACAATTTTAGCATCACTCATCGCTTTAGATTCATGAGCTAACACTTCTTTAAATTTAACAGCGCTAATACTTGGATTAGGAATTTCTATTCCAATCGTACTTTTACCAGGGATAGGAGCCTGTATTCTGACATCTTTCGCCGCCAGTGCCAAAGCAATTTCTTTATTAATACCAACAATCCTTGATACTTTCGTACCACTTGGTACTTTTACCTCATATTGTGTAACAGCAGGTCCAATATGAATTTCGACAACTTGACCATTGATTTGAAAATCTTTAAGTACTCTTTCTAAGTTTTCTTTATTACTGCGAATAAAGTTATTGGAAGCAGTATTTTTCTTTGGTGGTGTTACATCATCTAAAAGAGATAAAGGTGGTAAAGCATAATTACTATTTGCTTCATAAATACTTTCTTTATTTGTTTCTAAGTTTTCTTTTTGTGGTTCCTTCATTGTTTTTAATTCTTCCATACTAGTAATGATAATTTTATCATTCTTCTTTTCCTCAAACTCTTGGTCTTCTTCATATGCATATTCTTCTTGTTTTACATATTTTTCTTTAGGAGTGGTATTTTTAAGTTTACTAAAGAATGATTTGATTTTACTTAGGATATCAGCAAAAGTAATATTAAAGAATAAAATAAATCCGAATATTGTCAAAAGAACACAAACTATTTTAGTACCCGTAAGTCCAAACAAACTAGATAACCCAACTGAGAAGATTGCCCCAATTACACCCCCGCCAATTTCAATCGAAGTATCACCACTCGTAAATAGGGCTGTATTAGAACCAATCGTAGCAATTCTCTCCATATATTTATCAATAGTTGTTTGAAAAATATCTCCAGCACCTTGACATTTTTCAATAAAACCAAAATGACTTGCTACAAGTACAACAATAATTAAAACATATAAACCAACCAATTTTTGACTAAAGAATTTAGGCAAACTTCTTTTAACTAACATATAAAATCCTAAAACTATCATAAAAATTAAAAGAAATATCCAAGCCCATCCTCCAACCAAAAACATTGCAAATTTCTTAATAATAGAACCAACCGGACCAAAACCAAAACCTATAATTCCAATTAGTATTAAAATTAGACCAGTAAGTTCAGCACTAAATCCTACTTTTGTCTCTTCATCTTTTTTTGTTTTTTTCTTCTTTGCCATCTTACTTCACCATAATAATTATAACGTATCAAGCTTATTAATGCAAATAAATATTCGCTTAAATTCCAAGATAAAATGTAAATGATGAAAATAAAAAGTTGTTTGAAGAGAAAAAATTCAATATAATAAAGATAAGAGGAGATAAAATGATTGAAGTATATCAAAATAAAACACTATACATAATAGATAACCAAATATTAGGAGAAATTGATTATCCAAATATTAATAGTAGTACTGTAAATATTACCCATACTTTTATAGACCCATCCTTAAGAGGACAAGGCATTGCAGATAAAATGATGAATGAAGTTTTTAAGTATTTACAAAAAAACAACATACGAGTAAAATGTACTTGTTCTTATGCGATATCTTGGCTAGAAAAACACCCCGAATATCATGATTTAAAAGTTGATTAACAAAGTATTTTATGCTATAATAAATACACATATGTAATTGATTTACATATCATAAAAAAAGCGGTGAATCCAGCCGTATAAATTGGAACTTAAAAAAGCGGTGAATCCAGCCATAAATTGGAACTTAAAAAAGCGGTGAATCCAGCCATAAATTGGAACTTAAAAAAGTAGGTTAGAGATAGAACTCTAATCTTTTCTTTTAAGCGTTTTTATTGTATAATTATATTAGTTACAAGGGGGAAGTATGAGAAATTTTAAAATTGTGCGTATTAATTCAGATTATTGCGATTATTTAAGAAAATTTGATACGAAAGTAATGTATAACAAAGGTTCAAAAAAATTAAGACCTTTTATAGGAGTTCTATTTAAAATAGATAAATGGGAATATTTTGCTCCACTTTCAAGTCCAAAGCCTAAACATAAATTAATGAGAAATACTATGGATTTTTTCAAAATTAAAAGTGGTGAATTAGGAGCAATTAATTTTAATAATATGATTCCAGTCATTGAAAATAATTATAAAGAAATTGACCTTTATGCTATTCCGGTAGATAAAGAAGAAAGAAAGTATCAGAAAATGTTAAAAGAACAATTAGCATGGTTAAATGCTAATAAAAATCAAATCAGCAATCGTTCTTATAAATTATATCAAAAATATAAAGAAAACAAATTATCGGAAAATATTAGAAATAGATGTTGTAATTATCCGCTATTAGAAATTAAAAGTATAGAATTTAACAAAATTCATAATTAGGAAAGAAGGAATATTATAAAAGAGGTATTTATTAACGATATTGATGATTTAAACTCGTTTTTTCATTTTACTAATAAAGACAATCTAAAAAATATAAATTATTATGGTTTAATTCCTAAAATAGGAATGAATGCTAGTAAGATAGAAGTTACTAAAAAAGTGTTTTTTTTCAAGGGAAAAATAGCAGTTTTAGAATTATGTGATGTGTGGCTTAAATGGATGATGAACAATGCTTTTGGCACCAAAGATTTATATGGATATTATAAAGATATGTCTTTTGATAAAAGAAGAAAACTGATGTCTTTTTGGAATAATAAATTTTTAAGTAAAGAATATCTAAAAGATGAAGAAAAGTTAAACTTTGTTTTTGAAATAGTATATGCTAAGATGAAAAATGCTGTATATCTTTTACTTGATTTAGATGATAGCACTTATTCTATGTCTGATATAGATGAAGCCAAAGATAAAATGTTAAGTAAAAAAGAAAATAAAATAGATTATTACTATATGAAAGAAATGTATGGCGATTTTAGTAATGTTAATAATAATAAAATGGAAAGATGGAATATGCACACTTTATCTAATGTAGGAATACCAACCTATAGAATATGCTTAATCAAAGCCAGTAATGGTAGTAGTGATATGTTATCAATTGTTATGGAAATTTATGAAGAAAAAGGAAAAGAATATAATTGGGATATATTAAGTAAATATATTAGTTATGTAAAAAGAAGGGAGATATATAATGGGATTATTCGATAAATTTAAGAAAGTCTTTGCTAAAAAAGAAGAAAATAAAGAAGATGTAGAAATATATGAAAAAGGTCTTGAAAAAACCAGAAAGGAATTTGTAAATGAACTAAGTATATTAGGTCATAAATATACGAAAGTTAGCGATGAATATTTTGATGAATTAGAAAGCATTTTAATTATGGCAGATATTGGTGTAAATACCGTAATGGATTTTATTGATAGATTAAAGGCCAGAGTAAAAAAAGAAAATATTACAGATACCAAATATTTACAAGAAGTAATCGTCGATGAATTATTTATTATTTATGTTAGTGGCGAATCTTTAAGTGACAAGATTAATATGAACCCAAGTGGTCCAACTGTCATTTTAATGGTAGGGGTAAATGGTGTAGGAAAAACTACTACAATTGCCAAACTTGCTTATAAATATAAAAAAGAAGGAAAAAGCGTCATGATGATAGCAGGCGACACATTTAGGGCAGGAGCTGTACCTCAATTAAAAGAATGGGCTGAAAAAACTGGTTCGATGTTTTATGGTAAAGAAAATACTGACCCAGCTGGAGTAATCTATGATGGACTTGTAAAAGCCAAAGAAGAAAAGATTGATATTGTTTTAGTAGATACTGCCGGACGTCTTCAAAATAAAGTAAACTTAATGAAAGAACTCGAAAAAATAAATAAAGTAATAGGAACACATATAGAAGGAGCACCCCAAGAGACTTTACTTGTAATTGATGCTTCAACTGGTCAAAATGGTATTTTACAAGCGGAAAGCTTCAAAGAAATTACTAATATTACCGGAATTGTTTTAACAAAACTTGATGGAACAGCCAAAGGTGGAATAGTTCTTGCTATTAAAGAAAGTGTGAATATTCCTGTTAAATTTATTGGTTTAGGTGAAAAAATGGAAGATTTAAAACCTTTTGATATTGAAAATTATATTTATGGATTATTTAAGGATATGATGGATGATGGAAAATAGAGAATACCTAAATTCTTTATTTGATATTTATAAAGAATTATTAACCCCAAAAGAGCAAGTAGCATTTATGGAACATTATATGGAAGATTTATCTATGCAAGAAATAGCAGATAATCTTAATGTATCTAAAAGCAATATAGGCATGATTGTAAAAAGGGCAGAACAAAAATTAAATGATTATGAAAACAAATTACATATCTTTGCTAAAAATCAAAAAATAAAAGAAGCTCTATTAAAAAAAGAATACAAACTAATTGAAAAAATAATAAATAATTAATAAACTAAAATTGTAAAATAAATGTAAATTGTATTTATATTAAAAATATACTATACTAAATTTGTAGAGCATTAGGTCTAAATGCCTACTTTTGGTTGTAGACATTAACCGTCATGTTGGAACATACAATGATGATGGTTGATGTCTTTTTTGGTTTAAACCAATTTATAAGTTTAGAAATTACTTTCTTCAACTAACTAATCTCTACTCCTTTCTATCAACCAAAACCCTACAAGGAGGTAAGGCAATAGAAATTTGTCTAGTTTAGTAGACACCA
>CALWAA010000071.1 GCA_944372725.1 uncultured Bacilli bacterium
AAAAAAATCATCATAAACCCTTATAAACAAAGGTTAAAATGATGATTTTTTAATTGTCAAACTACAAAACTCGGGTTTTACCACAATTTTAGGAAATAATAAAGGTAAGGAGGATAAAATGAAAAAACCAGGATGTAGTAAATGCGAAGAAACAACTGTTCAAGGTCGTGCTTACATCGATGAAAAAACCGGTCTTTTATGTGTTTCCCTAGAAGAAAAATACGAGAAACCAAAAGGACTAAAAGTACTAGTTCCCTTTGTTTGTACAACTTGTGGTACAACAGAGTGGAAAACAATTGACAATGAAGAAAATGAAAAATAGAGGTAATATCTCCCCTATTTTTTTCTTTTAATTGAAACCAAATCTTTACCATCAAAGACTAGTTCTATAATATTTATTCCATCCCATGCCCCATCAATTATAGCTTCTTCCCCATAATTTAAAATAAGACGATTATCTAAATTAAATCCTTTTGTACACCACTTACTAAGAAGACAAGTAATGGCTACATTATGAGTAAATAAAGCAATAGTTTTATCGGTATGATTCTCTAAAATTTGATTAATAAAACGCCCCATTCTATTTTTAACTTCATTTAAAGATTCTCCACCAGGCAGTTTATAATCAAAATCATTTTCTTGAATTTCAGTAATCATTCGAATTTTTTTATCACCTAAGTGACCAAGTAGTCGCTCTCCAAGTTCTAAGCGTATATTAATATCTAACTCTAAATCTTGAGCCAAATATTTAGCAGTACCTATACTCATTACATAAGAAGAAGAATAAATATACTGTACTTTTTGTAAATCTTTATTTTGAACAAGTCTTCTACTTTCTTCTTCACCCAAAATACTAAGAATTCTTTTCTCTCTTTTTTGTTCTAAAGATTCTTTATCGGGAAAAGCAAGATTATTCATAGTTAAACTATTATTAATAAGATAAATTGTTGTCATAATACCACCCTACTCTAAAATTATTATAAGAGAAAATGAAACAAGAAGCAAGAACAATTTACTTTTAAAGTTTACAAAATAAAAAGAATGCTATATAATTTTCTAAGGAAAGAAGAATGTTTATGTTAAATGTTGTTTTATTTGAACCCGAAATACCTGGAAATACTGGAAATATTATGCGTACTTGTGTAGCCACAAATACAACTTTACACCTAATTAAACCACTAGGCTTTTCTCTTGAAGAAAAATACATTAAAAGAAGTGGTGTGAATTATATTGATAAATGCAAGTATTTTATATATGAAAATATTGATGAATTTTTTAAGAAAAACAAAGGTGAATATTTTTTCTTTACTAGATATGGTCACAAACCCCATACAACTGTAAATTTTAAAGATATCAAAGACAATATTTATTTAATCTTTGGTAAAGAAAGCACCGGAATACCGAAAGAAATTTTAAAACCATATTTAGACAGATGCTATCGTATTCCTATGACTGCTAATGTAAGAGCTCTAAATCTTTCAAACAGTGTTGCGATTGGCGTTTACGAAGTTTTAAGACAAAAAAATTATGAGGGTCTATTATTTGATGAACCTCATAAAAGCAAAACATACTTAGAAGATTAAGCTACTCTAACATAAACAGCAACAGCACATACAGCTAACAAAATAACAAGTAAAATAATAATAATCATGTTATTTAAATTATTTCTTTTTTTCAAATTAATAAGCTGTTCATTTATCTTTTTTTCATCCATATCTATTACCTCACCTATATTATATAAAATTTCTTTAATGTTATGTAAATTTTTTACAGTATCATTGTAAACACAATGTAAACAAAAACTTAGAGTAGACAAAATTCTTAAAAAATAGTATAATATTAGTCAGTCAAGAACTTTTACTGTTTATTTATGAAAGGAAGATTTAATGAAAAATAATAGTAATATTACGTCTATTTTTGCGTTAGGTGGATTAGGCGAAGTGGGAAAAAATATGTATGTTGTAACCCACAATGAAGAAATAATTATCATTGATGCTGGTGTTATGTTTCCAGAAGATGATTTACTAGGAATTGATTATGTTATTCAAGATATCACTTATTTAAAACAAAATGAAGATAAAATTCAAGGTTTATTTATCACTCATGGCCATGAAGACCACATTGGGGGAATATCATTTTTATTAAATAGTGTTCATATCCCTAAAATTTATGCATCCAAAATATCTGCCGATTTAATTAACAAAAAATTAGTTGACAGAAATATGAAATATGAAAATATTGAAATTGTTAGAGAAGACACTGTAGTAAAAACAAAATATTTTACGGTAGAATTTGTGGGAACCACTCACTCTATTCCGGAATCTTTTGCTCTTGCTATTCACACACCTAATGGTGTGATATTTGAAACCGGCGACTTTAAATTTGATTTAACGCCAATTGGACCTATGGCCAACATTCATAAAATGGCTGAGTTAGGAAAAGAAGGTGTTACCCTTCTTTTAAGTGATTCAACCAATGCTTTATCAGAGGGATTTTCTAAAAGTGAATCCAGTGTAGATGAAGCTTTAAATGATATTATATCCAAACATTATGGACGTGTCATTATTGCCACCTTTGCTTCCAACATTTATCGTATTAAACATATCGTTGAAACTTGTCGTAAAAATAACCGAAAAATTATTGTCTTTGGGCGTTCTATGGAAACAAGTATAGAACTTGCGATGAACAATGGCTTAATTGAAGACAAAACCATTTTTATTGATAATAATGAAGCGAAAGGTTTAAAGAAAAATGAAATTTGTATTTTATGTACTGGAACACAAGGCGAACCACTCGCTGCCCTATCAAGAATAGCTAATGGCATTCACAAGCAAATTACTTTAATGCCTGATGACCTTGTTGTCTTCTCTTCATCTCCAATCCCTGGAAATGCAGCAAGTATCAACAAAGTAATTAATAAGCTTTATTTAAAAGGTGTTAAAGTATATACAAATAAAACATTTAATGATGTCCATACCTCTGGACACGCCAAAGAAGAAGAATTAAAGTGGATGCTTAGAATTATTAAACCAAAATACTTTATGCCAATGCATGGCGAATATCGAATGTTAAAACGTCACACTGAAATTGCCGTATCCTGTGACATCCCAAAAGAAAATACTTTTATTTGTAAAAATGGTGATGTAATTAATTTGAAAGATGGCATAGTAACTCGCGGTGACACCGTTAAAAGTGGCGATATCTATGTAGATGGTTCCCGTATCGGTGATGTTGGTAGTCAAATCATTAAAGACCGTAAATTAATGAGTAATGATGGAATTCTTGTAACAATTTTAAATATTAACACATTAAGTAGAAAACTATTAATTAAACCAAATGTAACTACAAGGGGATTTATCATGGTAAATGAAAATCCTGAATTAATTAATAAAATAGAGAAAAAGATAACTGAAATAGTAAACTCATTCTTAAATACTTCAACTTATAACTATACAGATTTAAAAAACCAAATTATTTTAGAATTACATCCCTTTATTAATGATTTAACAGGAAGACGACCAATTATCTTACCAGTCATTATGGAAGTAAATCAAGCTTAAATAAGCTTGGTTTTTTTGACTTTTCATAAAAGTTATTATATAATATTCCCTAATCAAAGGAGTAGTTGTTATGTTTAGCTTAATAGAAATATCAAATAAAGATGAAAATAGTTTAAAATTATATTACCAATTTATAAACGAAGCTTCCAAAAATGATTGGAAAAAAAGATATCAATTATCTTGTATTTTAAAAAATATCCCTGTAATTAAACAAGGAAATTTATCAGATTTCGAATACTTTAAAGTTACTAAAAAACAAAGAGCATCTTTTGAATTAGCAAGCAAAGAATATTTACTACTATTAAACGGTATTCCTGTATCAAGCATTTATATTATCTTAAAAAACGAAAGAATAGCAGATATTACTGTAACTACTCTACCAAAATACCGCAAAAAAGGATATGCCCAAAAAGCAATCCAATTAGCAGAAGAAAAAATATTTGCAAATCCAAATGTTTTCTTTACAACAATTACAGATATTACAAAAGAAAAAATCAGTTCAAAAATAGCTATTGCATTAGGATATAGTTATCATGAAGAAACCAATACTTTTGTAAAAGTAAATCCAATTTTAGAAGAAAATATTACTCATCAATTATAGCATGTCTAAGCATACCCGAATTGGTACGTTCCAAAAAGCGAACTCTAACTAAATAAGCTGGTTTGACAAAAATAGCATCTTCCCTAAAATTAACAAATTGATTGTTAATTTTTTTTAATTTCTTAAGTTTTTTTATAATATCATGTTTTTTATTAACACTAACTTTCCCAACATAATTTAAAGTTTCTTTCTTATATTCACCAAGAAGCAAACTATAAGTATTCGTCTTTTCAAGATAGCCATGGACAAGAAAGTTATCCACTTTAATATTTTTTATCTTTACCCAATCAGATGTTCTTTCACCAAAAAAATATCGACTATCTCTCTTTTTAGCAACCACACCCTCCAAATGAAGTTTCTTAACCATTGCAAATAATTTTTTTCCATTATGATAACTCCTAGATTTTACAAAATAATTAGTATCCCTAAATTTTTCCAATCGTTTTTTTCTTTCTACCAAAGAAAAATTAGTTAAATCTTGATTATCATATAAAATATCAAAAGCGATAAAAGTAACTGGTATTTCATTTATAATTTGACTACTTATTCTTTTAACCCTACTTCTTTTTTGAAGGTAGCTAAAAGAAGGAAGCCCATTTAATGTTGCAATAATTTCTCCATCAAAAATAATTTCATGATTTCCTACTATTTTTTGAATACTTTTAAGTTCAGGATAATGTTTAGTAATATGATGTCCATTTCTACTTAAAATCACAAATTCATCTTTACTAGCATAAATAAATACCCGAAACCCATCAAATTTAATTTCATAAAGATAATCCTTACTTTGAAATATCTTTCCTACCTCTTCAAGTAACATAGGTCTAAGATGATAATTATGAAACATTTCTCAAACTCATTTCTAAAGCTGTCATTAAATCTTTAATATTTTTTGTATTTCGAGCTTTAGGCTTTTTAACAGCTTTTCCCTTTTCTTTTTGTTTTAATGCATCTTTTACTTTTTCTTGATATTCATCCCTATATTCTTCTGGCTTAAATTTTATTTTTAATGAATTGATAAGTTCTACAGCTAAATCAAGTTCTTTTTTTGTAAACTTAGCATCTGCTATTTCATCAGCAAGGATTACTTCTTCATCAAAATAAAGAGTATTCATAATAAGTTCATCATTCATAAGACGAATAAGAACATAATAAAACTTAGTCCCAATCACTGTTTTAGCAAGTGCAACCTTTTTGGTTTTATTTAAAGCTTCCTTAAATAAACTAAATGATTTACTTTTATTACTAGTTTTAATTTGATAGCTTTTCTCGAAATAAATAGGGTCAACTTCATTGAAATTTAAAAATCCCACAATTTCAATCACTTTTTCATCTTCACTTTTGAGTTTATTAAACTCTTCATTCGTTAAAGTCAAATATTCATCATTTTTATATTCATATCCCCGAATAATATCTGATTGTTTCACTTCTTTCTTACAATGAGGACAATATTTAACATACCGAATTCTTGATAAACATTTTTTATGTAATTGATTAAATGATATATCATTATTTTTAATAACAGGATTTATTTCCACCGGAATATTAACTAATCCAAAAGAAATAGATGTTTTCTTCATACGAATCACCATTATTATTTTGCAAATTAAAGATAAGTTTATACCAAAAGAAAAAGAGACTTATTTCGCCTCTTCAATTGCTCTCGTTTCTCGAATAACATTAATTTTAATCGTACCAGGATATTGCATTTCAGCTTCAATTCTATCTTTAATATCCCGAGC
>CALWAA010000072.1 GCA_944372725.1 uncultured Bacilli bacterium
AGGTAATTCTAAAATGCTAGTTTTTTTACGATTATAATTAATTTTGATTACTTTATTTTTAGGTAAGTTTTCATATTTATATATTACTTCATTGTTTTCATCTAAACCGACAACATCAATATTTTCTTTCATAAAGAAAGTGTGAATGGAATTACATTTTGGAAAAAACATGCCATAATTAATATCTTTTTTACCCATTAAGCCTATTAATCTTTTAAAGAATGATTTGGCTATGATAATATTATATTTATTTTTGCCTAACTTTAAGTACATCGTATCACCTATTAAATTATAGCATGAAATAGAAAAATATATACCTGTTTTATGCTCTTTAAATTGACTTTTTTCTTAATTTATTATATCATTATTTATGATAAGGGTGGAAAGTTATGAATAGACGTGGCCAGGCTTTAGTCGAATATATACTCATCATTGCTTTAATAAGTGTCATTGCCATTGCACTTGTTAATTATTTTGGTGGCTATTTAAAAGATGCTATTACGAAAACTAGTTGTAGTTTAGTAGATGAGGAGTATGTTAAGGGTGATAAACCTGGTGAGGGATATTGCGAGAGTAAAGAAGAAGACTCTTTAAATAACGAGCCTTAAGGGGAGATGTGCATGAATAAAAAGGGACAAGCATTAGTAGAATTCATCATTATTCTGCCTATTTTTCTATTGCTCGTTTTGGGTGTCATTGATATGGGACAAATACTTTATAACAGAACTATGTTAGAAGGTAGTATGACAGATGTTATTTCTATGTATGAAAGGGGTTTAAATGAAGCGGAAATAAAAGAAGATTTGGACCTTGAAGATGTAGATTTAGAAATTTTAGATAGTAGTGATACTCTGCAATTTCAATTAACAAAAGAAATTGATATTGTTACACCGGGGTTAAATCTTATTTTTGATAATCCTTATCAGCTTCAAGTTAGTAGGAGTATTTCTCATGAATAAACATGGTCAAACATTGATATTATTTGTTATTTTAATTCCGATTTTACTTGGACTTGCTGCTTTTGTTATCGATGTTGGTTTTATGGTCAGTAAGAGAGTGGAATTAAAAGAAGTTAGTAAAACAATTATTGAAAGTGTATGGGAAGATGCAAATGAGGAGAAAATTCGGGATTTGTTTGTTAAAAATGATATTCCGGTTGAACATTTAGAAGTTCAAATTACCGAAGAAAGTATTTATCTTGTCAATGATTATGAAATAGATAGTATTTTTGGTTCTGTTATTGGCATAGATAGTTATGAAATAAAAGTAGATATTACTGGTAAAATGAGTAATCAAAAACTAGTATTTGAATAAAAAGGAATGATTGTGTTGAATAATAAGGGAATTAGTATTGTTGTAGCTAGTGCTAAAGGTGGGGTTGGTAAGACGATTACAACTCTTAATTTAGCTGGTATTTTTGAAGTTTTGCAAAAAAAAGTTTTAATTATTGATTTTGATTTGTCGGGTGGGGGAATTAGTGCAGCCCTAAATATTCCAAACGGGAAGAGTAGCTATCACTTTGCTTATGATTATAATAATAATCAATATCAAGAATTTAAAAACTATATTACTAAATATGATGAATATATCGATGTTTTAGCAAGTCCAAAAGACCCAAGACAAGCGGGAAAGATTGATGCTAAATATGTAGAAATTATCCTTGATAAAGCTGTATTTAATTATGATGTTGTTTTAATTGATACGACACATGATTTAACTGATTTTAATATTTTAACCCTTGATTTAGCTGATTTCATTTTATTTTTAGTTACTAATGACCCACTTGACCTTAAAAATATGCGTAGTTTAATTTCTATCTTTAAAGACCTTGATATGAAAAATTATAAAGTAATTTTAAATGAAAGTATTTTTCCTTTTAAAGATTATTTTGGTATTTATGATATTAAAAATATTATTAAAGCTAATATTGATTATGTTTTATCGAAAGATTTTTATATTAAGAATATTGATACATTTATTATGAATGGGAAAATTATTACTTTAGATAAGAGGGCTTCTAGTGTCTTTGGTAAAGATTATACGACTTTAATGGGAATATGCACAGATATATTTAAAGAAGGTGATAAACATGAAGACGCTTAGAGATGCTTTTGATGTTAAAATTAAACAAAAGAAGCAAGATATATTAAATGATTATGAGATATTTCCAGATAAAAAGTTACTTGATAAATTAAGAACGGAAATTACTCAAAATTTAATTGATAATGAAATGCCTAGTAATGTAAGTCTTACGGAGTGGATTAATGATGAGATTGATAAGACGATTGAGGGATATGATTTAACTAATTTAGAGCGAAGTCATTTATTTAATTTAATTGATAATGAAATTAATGGTTATGGACCGATTTCGGAACTTTTAGAGGATGATAATATTACCGAAATTATGATTAATAGTCCTGATGAAATTTATATTGAAATAGATGGACAACTTGTAAAAGATGATAGTGTATCTTTTATTAATGATGAACATATTATTAGGACAGTTCAAAGACTTATTGAACCGATGGGAAGAGTAATTGATGCATCAAGTCCTATGGTGGATTCAAGACTAGAGGATGGTTCGAGAATTAATGCGGTTATTCCACCACTATCTACTAAGGGTCCGGTTGTCACTATTCGTAAATTTAAAGAGAGTATGACAAATATTGATGAGCTTATTCGAATTGGAACGCTTACTCCTTACATGGCACGTTTTTTAGATGCGGCAGTTAGGGGTAAATTAAATATTATTGTATGTGGTGGTACTGGTTCTGGTAAAACGACACTTCTTAATATTTTAACTGGTTTTATTTTAGATAATGAAAGAATTATTACAATTGAAGATGCAGCAGAACTTAGACTTAATCAACCTCATGTTATATCTCTAGAAACAAGAACGATGAATTATGAGGCCGATGGGGAAATATCTATTCGTGATTTGGTTATTAATTCGCTTCGTATGAGGCCTGATAGAATTATTGTTGGTGAGGTTCGAGGTAAAGAAGCTTTTGATATGCTTCAAGCGATGAATACCGGTCATGATGGGTCTTTAACGACACTTCATGCGAATAGTCCAGTTGATGCTTTAAATAGATTAGAAACCATGGTATTAATGGGAGGAATTGATATTCCTATTAAAGCAGTAAGAGAGTATATTGTGAGTGCGATTGACTTAATTGTTAATATTGAGCGAATGAGTGATGGAAGAAGAAAAGTAACTAGTATTTGTGAACTTGAAGATTTTTCGGGGGATGAAATTAAATTAAAAGAAATATTTGCATTTAAACAAAAAGGACTTACTCCTAAAGGGGAAGTTGATGGGGAATTTATCTTATATAAGGGTGTTCCTAAAGTGATGAAAAAGATTAAAGCTAAAGGTATTGATGATATTGATGATATCTTTTTAGAAAAGTAGAAAGGATGAAAAAAGATGAACGGAGTACGATTTTTACAATTATTAATTATACTTGTTCCGGTTGTAGTAGTTATTTATTTGCTTCGTTTGTCTAAAACGCTTCGTTTAGAAAAACGGCTTTCTTCCTTTGCTATTACTTCTAATAAAGATTATGAAGTATCTTTCTTTGATAAAGCTGGTTTTTATGTTTGGAAATTAATTCGTTTTACATCTAAACTTTTAAAGAAGTCTACTGTTTTACGAAAATATGCAGAAAAATATGAAAAATTTATTCCTTATGAACAAAGAAGTAAAAAAGAAGGAATGGATTATGTAACGATTAAATTTGGCTGTGCTTTTGTGGTATTTATTCTTGGTATAGTAACCCTTATTATGCACTATGACAATTTTGATTTTATGATTTTACTTGTTATCTTAATTCTTGTTTTCTTTCTTCCAGATTTATTCTTAAATTTACGTTTTAACCAGAAAAGAAAGAGAATTGAAGAAGATTTACTGAAAGCTATAATTATTATGAATAATGCCTTTTCTAGTGGTAAAAGTATTATTCAAGCGATAGAAATGGTTAAAGTGGAACTTGATGGGCCAATAGAGGATGAATTTGAAAAAATATATTTGGATATTAGCTATGGACTTAGTTTAGATGTTGTTTTTACGCGGTTTTATGAGAGAGTAAAATTAGAAGATGCTAAATACATTACCACTTGTCTTACTCTTTTAAATAAAACCGGTGGAGATATTGTCAGTGTATTTTCAAGACTAGAAAAAGAAATATTGGATAAGAAAAATTTGCGGAATGAACTTCATAGTTTAACTAGTTCTAGTCGTTTTGTTTTTAAATTTTTAGCTGTTTTACCATTTATCTTTGTCTTTATTATCTTTCTTTTAAATCCTACTTATTTTTCTTCTCTTTTTACATCTACTATCGGTTTTATAATTCTGGTTTTAATTCTTATTTTATATGTTTTATATATATGGATTATTAGAAGAATCTTGGAGGTTAAAATATGAGAGATAGTTTGTTTGTTAAAATTTATCCGAAAAGAACTATTGATAGAGTAGAAAGAAAAATTAAACTTTTAGGTGTTTCTAATCATTATAATTTGTTTGCTATTCTTAATTTTCGGGTTATTATATCGCTTATTTTGTTTGTTATTATTTTGATTGTTTCCGATATTGGGTATATTTTAGCGCCAGTAGTTGCGATTCTTTTCTATTATTTAAGTGAAAAAATACTTTTGGATTATCCAATTAAGAAAAGAGCTAAAAAGTTAGAAAAAGAAGCATTGTTCTTTTTTGAAATTCTTTTGTTAACGCTTGAAGCTGGTCGGAATTTGGGACATGCTTTAAATTTAACAACTGCAAATGTTGATTCGGAATTATCTTTGGAATTCAAAAAAACTTTATCAGAAGTAAAGCTTGGTAAGAGTTTAAATGAAGCTTTAAATGATATGAAAAAAAGAATTCCTAGTGAAGCGATTAATAATGCGATTTTAAATATGGTGGAATCTAATATATTTGGGAATAGTATTGTTGTTTCTTTAACTAATCAAATTGATTTTTTAAATAATAAACAAATGCTTGATGTAAAAGCAGAAATTAATAAATTACCAACGAAGGTAAGTATTGTTAGTGTTGTATTTTTTGTGCCTATTATGTTACTTATTATTTTAGCACCGGTGTTAGTTCGCTATTTAATAGGTTAAAAATATTAAATGAGGTAAGTTATGAAGAGAAAAGAAGAATTTTTAAATGAACTTCAAGAAAAGTATGAATATTTAAGAAGTGAGTATTTACGTCAACATGGATATGTTGAAAAACAAGTATGTAAAAAAGAAGAGGGAGGTTATATTTATAATTCAAAGGATGGCACTTATTATAAGTTAGTTCCCATTAGTGGTAGTGATAAAGAATTAGATAAGATTGTAGCTTTGGATAAAAAGTGTAATTCTCTAAAAGATTATAAATATGTATCAGGATTATTTAAAGGGTTTGCTATTTTTAATTTTATTGTTGGCGTAATTGGCTCAATCATTATGTTTTTTATGACAGGTTTTTTAGGTGTTTTTGTCACTGCTTTTTATTTAGATATTGTTCTTAGTGTAGTAATATTCGGAATTGCTAAAATTATAGAAATGATTGGAGAAAGATAGTTATTTTAAAAGTTTTTTTTCGATGTTTAAGAGCGTTATTTCATCAATAAAGTGTTCTAGTTTTTCCACTTGTTCTAGTTTAAAATTTTCTTCATTTAACTTTCTTAAAAATTTTTCAAGGACTTGATGACGATGGTATAAGTAATTACCTATTTCTAGTCCTTTTTTAGTTAAAGTTATTTTGTTTTCATTGATATT
>CALWAA010000073.1 GCA_944372725.1 uncultured Bacilli bacterium
TTTATTATATTTTTCTATATCTTGTACAGTTAATAAATTATTTTTTCTTGTTATAATGGTTACTTTAATATTTAATCTTTTAATAATATCGAGTATTGTATTATCGGCATAACTATCAATAAATATCAATTCTTTTTTGGCATGCTTAAAAATATCAAATATTTTGGAATACGCATCATAAATTTGTCCATCAAAATAGATATCATTTATCTTTTGTTTTTCTTCAAGTTTATCAAATGAATGTTGTAATAATTTAATTTTTGAATCATGTTCTAGTACCATATTATTAATGTATTTTTGTTCTATAAAATTACTAGAAATATATTTCCGCATTGCAACAAAAGCATCCATAATAGCAATACTTACCTGAGTAGCTATTTTTGACTTCAATATCGTTGCAAGCATGGCAACACCTTGTTTCGTAAATACAGAATGCCCTTTTCTAGAGCCACCTTTTGAAGTCGCAATTTGCGACTTCAAAGAATCATATTCTTTTTCAGTAATTCGAAAGTAAAATCTTTCCGGAAACTTTTCTTTGTTCCTACTGACTGCTTCATTAATACGTTTTGTTTCTACTTGATAAAGCTTAGCTAAATCACTATCTAACATCACTTGCTTTCCTCTAATCTCATAAATTAAATTTTCAATATTTTCTTCTTTTTTTAATACAATTTCATTCATATCCAAAACATCCAATTCTTACATATAAACTAAATCTCATGTACTTTGTCAATTAACAAGTGGCTTATATCATCTTCACCAACTAAAGTAATAGAAAAAGTCTTATAACCTATCCGATTAACACTTGTCCCACAGTGATATACTACTTTATTATCTAAAATAAAATATCTATCATGAAAACGATTGCTATATTTTACAATTAAATTATGATATTCTTCATTATACTTTGCTATCATTTGTTCTTTTAATAAATTATTTTTCTTAGTTATAATTGTTACTTTAATAGTCAAATTTTTAATTATGTCAAGAAGTGTTTTATCAGCATAATTATCAACAATAATTACCTCTTCTTTAGCACTATTAAAAATATCTAATATCTTCGAATAAGCATCATAAATCTGTCCATCAAAATAAATTTCATGTACTTTTCTTTTTTCTTCGAATTTTTGAAATGTATCTTCAGGTTTATTAATTCTATTATGATCTTCTAATACTAAATCATAGAGATTTTGATGTTCAACTAAATTATTTCCAATATATTTCCGCATAGCAACAAAAGCATCCATTATTTTTATACTAATTTCAACTGCTATTTCACTTCTTAAAATAGCAGATAGCATAGCAACGCCTTGTTCTGTGAATACATATGGATTATATCTTCTACCACCTTTTATGCTTGAGGTTCCAATCTGGAACTTCAAAGTTTGATATTCTGTATTTGTTAATTGAAACATAAATCTTTCTGGAAATCTTTCTAAGTTTCTTTTTACTGCTTTATTTATATCTTTGGTGCCATTTGTACATTTATAAAGCCTTGCTAAATCACTATCTAACATTACTTGCTTTCCACGAATTTCATAAATTAAATTTTCAATATTTTCTTCTTTTTTTAACTCTCATTCTTTCATTTATTTTTTCCTCCCCTGATTTTTATAGCTTAATTATAACAGCCATACATTTGTATGTCAATGCTTGTTTTAAATTATAATAAAATTTTCTTGTACTTTTATATTAATTATGTTATAAGTAATAAAGAAAGAAGGTTATTTATGTCTTTAGTAAAAGCAAAAGAATATCTAAAAAAATTTGGCTTGGATAAAAATGTTATAGAGTTTAGTGAGAGTACAGCAACTGTTAGAGAGGCAGCAGAAGCTTTAAATTGTGAAGATGCCCAAATTGCTAAAACAATGGCTTTTTTAGTGGATGATTCTCCTATTTTAATTATAGCTAGTGGTGATAAGAAAATCGATAATTCTAAATTTAAGCAAACTTTTCATACGAAAGCAAAAATGGTTCCATTTGATGAACTAGAAACACTTATTGGTCATGCTGCCGGAGGAGTTTGTCCTTTTGGAATTCATGATGGTGTAAAAGTATATTTAGATGTTTCTCTAAAAGAGTTTGATACTGTTTATCCGGCCTGTGGTACTAGTAATAGTGCCGTCAAATTAACACTAGAAGAACTTGAAAAAGCATCTGATTATTTAGAATATGTGGATGTATGCAAAAAGCCTGAAAATTAATTCAGACTTTTTTACTTTTTAAACTTCAAAATATAATCTTTCATTTCTTTACTTACTCGATAACTATCTCTTATTTTACTAATACTTTTATTGATTGTAAATTTATTTAATTTATTGTGTTCTAAGTATTTTAAACCAACACTTTCATATTTTATAAATATTTCACATATTAACCAAGCTTCACCCATATTAATATAATATTCATCACTTTTAATATTATCTAAATATTTTAAAATTAAATCTAAATATTCTTCTTCTACATAATAGCATAATAATAAAATAAGTCCTACTCTGATATGATATGTTTGATTGCTTTTAACTAATTTATCTATTTTGGTTAGAAAATAATCTTTATTTTTTTCAACTATCTTTAAACTATTACAGAAAGTATCACATAAAGCCCAATTATCAATTAAATTAATAGCATCATCAAAATAAAGTATTAATTCATCAATATCTTTGATATTTGCAAACACTAGTAGTTTAATCATGATTTCTTCATAATAAGTATTTTTGCTATACTTTAAAAATTCTTGAATATTTCCTTTGGGGATATCTTTGGCTATACTTCTTAATTTAGGAAGTCTTATACCCAACATTTCATATTTAGTAAAAGTTATTTTTTCGCTAAATTCTTTATACTTTTTTTCACTAATACTTTTTAAATATTCAATAAATTCTTGATAAGAATTATTGTTCCATTCTATATTTTTTAAATCCATAATACTCACCAATACAATGATATCAATTCTAATAATTTCTTTCAATATATTTTGTTATTTTATGATTATTAGAATATTTAAAAGTAAAGCGATAATTATTAATAGATGAAAAATATTTGGAAAAAGTTATTTGCTTTTTATTATATAAATCATTACTATTTTTTATTCTTTTTTGTACTTTATTCCATGTTTCTTTTCTAAGTTTTATTATTGTCTTTTTATTTCTTATTTTAAAATAATAACCTAAAAAGACGAATCCTTCTTTTGTATTAATTATCTTTGTTTTATTTTCATTAATATTCAAATGATAAATGTTATTTAATTGATATTTTATTTTAATTAGACATTCTGCCAAATAATATTTGTCATGATGAAATATTAAAAAGTCATCCATATATCGAACATAATACTTTAAATGTAAATTGTGAATAATATAATGGTCTAATCTATTTAAATAAAAAATGCTTAAAAATTGACTTGTTAAATTACCAATAGGAAGGCCTTTACCAAATTCATAATTTGGTAAACTAAAATTTTTTTCTTGATATTTTAAAATCGTACGATATACATAATATTCATTTGTAATATCAATAATAGAATTAATTATTTTATATTCTGAAATAGTTAATTCATTTTTAATCATTCTTTTTAATACTTCATGATCAATATGATAAAAATACTTAGAAATATCTATTTTTAGTACATATACTTGATCGTATTTTTTAAGTTGTTCTAAATATTTTTTAACCAACTTTATTCCATAATCGCTACCCATATTCTTTCTCGTAGCAATATTTCTATGGTCTAAATACTTTTCTAATTTTGGTTTTAAAATAAACTCTGTAACGTAATGATTAATGATTTTATCATGTATACTTAGGGACATTACAATTCTTTTTTTAGGCTCTCTAATTAAAAAAATATTATAGTGTTCTACCCTATAATTATTATTTTTTAGTTCATAATAAATATTGATTAAATTTTGAAATTTATTTCTTTCAAAATTTAATAATTTTTTCTTGTTTTTTACATTTTTACTAATTTGATGCTCATAAATAAATAATAGATCTTTAAACTTTACTTCCATTTTTAATCCATCCATAAATCATTTTGGTTATAACAGATAATTCTTGTACTTTATGTATACATGTTTTTTCACTAATATACTTCTTCTTAAACGATTCTTCAAAATAAAAATCTAACATATTAATTTTAGATATAATTAATTGTTGTTCTTCTAACTTATCTTGTTTTAAATTAGCAAGTAATATTAATTCTAATATTTCATAACTTGTACTTTTTATTTTGTCTTTTAGTATTTTTTCACTTTTAGGATAATTAATTAAAAAAGAATCTAGAGATAAAATAAATTGCTTCATATTTTTTACAATTCGAAACTCATTATTCATTCACCAGTTTTTCAATTCCTTCTAATATTTGAAGCAACTCGCTTTCATCTTTTTCTTCCAATTTTAATTCAATATTATGAATTAAATTTTGAACAACTATTTTGTCTTTAGATTTTGCTAAATAAAAAGCATATTTATTTAAATCTTTAAAATCTTTTGTTATATTCTCGCCAATAATCTTATAATTAATTTTTTTGCTTCCAAAATATTTATTACTTTATTAATTGCATTATTGGGAAAGCCTACTTTCCTATCTATTACTTTATAATCTAATAAATAATGCAATATGAAAGCATCATCATCAAATACTTGATAAAATAAACCCATTTTTCTAATTGTTACAAATTTCATTTTAATTCCTTTCTTAATATATAGTACTAGGAAAGTGACGTATCACTTTCCATCTATATATGTTATTCAAGGCTAAGCCTTAGGATAAGTAATGTTTTCTAACATACACAAATTATAGTCTTAACCATAAAATCCCGATTATTAGAAAGCTCTAGGACGGACCCCGTTCGAGTTGTTCGCATTGTTGTTGTTGTTCACATAACCAGTATTGTTCACATTGAAGACGTTGTTCGAATTCGACGAGTTCGGTTTTTTACTAATACTTACCCTACAATTTTATTTAATATTTTTCTAATTGTTTCTAAATAAAAATATTTATTATACTGATTATTTTCATCAGCATATTTACTTATAATATCTAAATTATCTAATATTAGATAATTAATATGTTTTTCTTGTAGTTGATGCTCTATATTCACATTTGTCTTTAAATGTTTTAGTATGAGAGCATCAATACCATAAGAAACATATTTTCCTTTTCTTATAATTACCACAAGGTATTCTTGATGTTTTTTCTTAGCAATGTAATATCTATTATATATTCCCACATTTACCACTTCCTACCTGTGGATAAGTGGCGCCGGCTCGGGAAGACTTCCCTCTTCCTGCGAGCCTTATCACACCTCCAAAGTGTATGGACTATTACTAGTTCCATCACCTCCTGAGATTTTCACATTCGATGTTAGATATACCGAAGGTCGGACCCCGCGCGAGTAGTTCGCATAGAGGTCGGCCACAGCACCAGCATTGTACGCACCGAAGACGCTGACAGAATTCGACGAGCGCGGCGTAAGTGTCCATTGATTATTGCCGCTATCATAGAGCCAGTCATTGTTCTTGCAATCGCTAAAACTTGATGAATCCCAATTGTACAACTCTTTTGCTAAACATGCATCTCTATTTGTGGTTGAACCTCCACTTGTGGCATATCCATAATCACTTGGATACATTAATGCTACTTTTCCACTCCATGTTGTTGGTCTTCCAATATATAGACCGTTTATAATTAACTGTGTAAATAGAAAAAACACAGTTTTTTAAATGGAGGTAAAAAATGATAGAAATAAC
>CALWAA010000074.1 GCA_944372725.1 uncultured Bacilli bacterium
CAGATGATAAAATGCAGGATGAGTTAAATAAATGGGATTTAGAAATAGCAGAAAACAAAGGATATGAGCAAGGTGTTATAGAAGGAACTAAACAAAATAAAAATGAAATCGCAAAAAAATTATTAAACATGAATATGTCAATAGAGGATATTAGTAAAGCAACTAATTTATCTATTGAAGAAATAGAAAAATTAAAGAAAAATAATGAAATAAATTCCACTAGAAAATAAACTAGTGGTTTTATTGTAATTTATAATATTTTTTAGTATAATAATTTCGTAATTGGTGATATTTATGAACAAAGACTTAACTATTAATACTTATGAAGATAATATCTTAATATTTAAAGAAAATTTACTAGGAACATTTGCAAATAATATTTTAACATATGAAAATGAAACGGATTCATTTTTAATAGATTTAGATAATCTTTTGTTTAGCAAAGAAAATTTAGAAAGTATTTTAGAAATAAATAAAGAAAAAGCGCTACTAACTCTAAAAGAACTAAAAAAAACTTTTGAAATAGTCTTAAAGAAGCTTGCTTTTTCAAGTGAAAACAACAAAATAATCATTGAATACCTTTTAGAAAGCCAAGAAAAACCCATAAAAATAGAAATAGAAATGAGTGATATAAATGCATAAGATTGATGAATTAGAACTAAAAATAAAGGAAGCTATGAAAATTGTAGGTTATGATATTGAAAGTATCACCTTAAACCCATCAAATAGACCAGACCTTGGTGATTACCAATACAATGGTGCTATGGCTCTTGCCAAAATATATCATGATAGCCCTATGAATATTGCCAATAAAATCGTAAATGCCATAAAAAATTTTTCAGAATTTAAAGAAATCAGTGTTGCTAACCCTGGATTTATCAACATAACTTTAAGCGATAGTTTTCTTATCGATTTTGCTAACACTTCCCTAAAAGACATAAATTCTAATTATAACCTAGGAATAAATAAAACTATCTTTTTAGATTATGGTGGTCCAAACGTTGCCAAAGTCTTACATGTAGGACACTTAAGAAGTGCTAATATTGGTCAAGCTTTAAACAATTTATGTAAAGTGGTCGGTTGCAAGACCATTAGTGATATCCATCTTGGTGACTGGGGAAGACCTATGGGCATGGTAATCCTTGAAATCAAAACAAGATATCCCGATTTAGCTTATTTTAAAGATAATTACAATGGCGAAGAAGTAGATTTTAATTTAACCAATGAAGACTTACTAGAATTATATCCAACTGCAACCACGAAAGCCAAAGAAAATGAAAATATTATGGAAGAAGCTCGGAAAATTAATTTAGAACTTCAAAACAAACACAAAGGTTATTATGCTTTATGGAAAAAAATTGTCGAAGTAAGCTTATCCGAAGTAAAAAGATTATACAAAGACTTAAATGTTGATTTTGACCTATGGGAAGGTGAATCAGACAATTTTGAATACATGAACGAATTATTTGAATATTTATATAGTAAAAATATCATCCAAAAAAGCGATGGAGCCGAAGTAATTAATGTAAAAGAAGAAAGCGACAAAAAAGAAATGCCTCCACTAATACTTGTTAAAAGTAATGGGGCTGTATCTTATGAAGCGACTGACCTAGCCGCTATTTGGGAACGTACCCATAAGTATAAATTAGACGAAATTTGGTATATTGTTGATAAACGTCAAGAGCTTCATTTTACGCAAGTATTTCGTGCTTCATATAAAAGTGGCATTGTAAATGATGATACCAAATTAATATTTAATGGTTTTGGTACCATGAATGGACCAGATGGAAAGCCATTTAAAACAAGAGATGGTGGCGTTATGCCTTTATCTGACCTCCTTGATAATGTAACAAAAGTATGTGAGACAAGATTAATGGAAAGTATCACCGAAAATAGAGAAAGGATTGCTCGCACCATCGCCGTTGCAGCCATTAAATATGCTGATTTACTTCCCTTTAGAACCACAGACTATAACTTTGATATTGATAAATTTACCGATTTAAATGGTAAAACTGGAACTTATCTATTATATTCATGTGTTAGAATGAACTCTCTACTACAAAAAGCAAATAATGCAAACATCAAATATGAAGATATAAAAATACTATCAACTGACAATGAAAGAAAAATTTTAATTACTATGTTAGATTTAAAAAGAATGATTAAAAGAAGTTTTGAAAATTATAGTTTAAACGAAATATGTGAATACTTATATAAAATTACTAATCTTTACAATAATTTTTACGCTGAAAACAAAGTTTTAATCGAAGAAAATAATGACAAAAAAACATCATGGTTAGCCCTAACTAAGCTAATTTTCGACAACAACAAATATTTATTAAATATATTAGGTATAAATATTCCTGAAAAAATGTAAATTAAGAATTGACAAATAGACTATTTTCTATTACAATTACAAGGACTTATGTAACATAAGGTTATTTAAGTCATATAATGTTTACAAATAAAGGAGATAAGTATGAAACTAAATGACATACCTGAATATGAATTAGAAACCATGAATTATGATGATATAGCCTACATAATTCTAAATGAAGAAAAAACTAAAATGAAGATTAATGAACTTTTCAAAAAAGTTTGTGATGCTCTAAAATTACCCGAAAGCACTTTTGAAGAAAAAATCGCTGATTTCTTCGAACTTTTAACGACTGACAAAAGATTTATCATGTTAGAAGATGGCTACTGGGATTTAAGAGAACATCACAATCCAAAAGTTGTAGTAGACGATGAAGAAGAAGACGAAGATGCATTAGTAAACGACACAGAAGATGATACCGAAGACGATTTAATGGAAGAAGAAGGGGAAGATGACATCTTCTATGATACTGATACAGATGATGACTTACCAGACGATGACTTAGAAGATTTAGTCGTAATTGACGTAGACGATGAAGAAGCAAACAGTTAATGTTTGTTTTTCTCTTTATTTATTGATATAATAGGAACGAAAGGAAGATAACCATGTTTGAAAGACTAGATGCAATTGAACAAAAATATAATGAATTACAAGCTGATTTAACAAATCCTGAAATCATGAGTGATTATAATAAAGTAAAAGTTTTATCAAAAGAATCTCGTGATTTAGAAGAAACTGTAAAAAAATATCAAGAATACAAAAATACTTTAAATGAAATAGAAGATGCCAAAGTATTAATGAAAGATGAAGAATTAAAAGAAATGGCATCTATCGAATTAGAAAGTCTAAAAGAAAAATTAGAAAATATTAAAAGAGAACTTGAAATATTACTGGTACCAAAAGATGAAAATGATGGTAAAAATATTATTATGGAAATAAGAGGTGCTGCTGGAGGAGACGAAGCCAACATATTCGCAGGCGACTTATATCGTATGTATTCTTATTATGCTGAAAAAAATGGATGGAAAATTGAAGAATTACATGCTGTGGAAGGAACAAGTGGTGGATTTTCTCAAATCGAAGTTTTAATTAAAGGCGAAGACGTATATAAAAAACTAAAATACGAAAGTGGTTCTCATCGCGTTCAAAGAGTACCAGTAACCGAAACTGCGGGAAGAGTTCACACATCAACTGCCACTGTATTAGTAATGCCAGAAGTAGAAACATCAAATATCGAAATTAAAGAAAGTGATATAAAAATGGATGTTTACCATTCTAGTGGAGCCGGTGGTCAATCTGTCAATACAGCTAACTCTGCGGTAAGACTTACCCATATCCCAACTGGTATTGTAGTAACTTGTCAAACGGAACGCAGTCAATTGCGTAATCGTGATAGAGCCATGGAATTATTAAAAATTAAAATTCAAGATGAAATAAGACAAAAAGAAGAGCAAGCACTAGGAACAGAACGTAAAAATAAAATTGGTACAGGCGATAGAAGTGAAAAAATAAGAACTTACAACTATCCACAAAACCGTGTTACCGACCATCGTATTAATTTTTCTACCATGACACTTGATAGAGTAATGGATGGGGAATTAGACCCAATCATTGATGCTTTACAAACTGAAGATTTAAGACTTAAATTAGCTGGTGAAACATTTGAATAAAATTGGTGTATCAGAATTAAAGGCTTTAAAAGAAAATTACAAAGGAGATATCAAAGAAGCAGAAGAATTACTAAAAAAAAATTATCCCATTCAATATTTAATTGGTTATGTTGAATTTTATAATTGTAAGATAAATGTAAATGAAGATGTTTTAATACCACGTTTTGAAACGGAATATTTAGTTGAAAAGGCTATTCATTTATTAAAAGGGAAAGAAATAAAATCAGGAATTGATTTATGTACTGGTAGTGGTGCAATTGCCATTGCTTTAAAGAAAAACTTAAATACCAAAATAGATGCTTGTGATATAAGTGATAAAGCTTTAGAAATTGCCCAAAAAAATGCTTTAGAAAACAATGTTCAAATAAACTTTTTTAAAAAAAACATTTTAAATGACAGCCTAGAGGGTAAATATGATTTTATAATATCAAACCCTCCTTATGTAAAAAAAGGCGAATATACAAGCGAAGAAACAGCCTATGAACCTAATATTGCCCTATTCGCTGATGAAACTGGATTAATATTTTATAAAAAAATTATCGAATTATCAAAAAAGATATTAAATCCACATGGTATTATTATTTTTGAAATAGGAGATACCCTTAGTGAAGAAATCAAAAAAATTGCTTTAAGTATTTATCCTAAAGCAACAATTACTATTCAAAAAGATTATAATAATTTTAATCGCTTTATGTTCATTGAAACATAAAGCTTTTATTTTTTCATTCTTTTTCTTTTAACAACATCAACAGGACCATTTTTAATAATTTCCATCCACTTAATTAAAGTCGATGCTCGAAGAACCATACGTGCTTTTAAAACTAATCCTTGACGTGAATTATCCACACTTTCCATAGCTAATATATAATCATCACCACTAGGATACATAACAAAACGTCCATGAGCTAAAGAATTTCTTATATGTTTAAAAATACTTAAAACAAGATTAGAATTACTATTCACATAGATAGCTATACGTTCTTGGTCACGATATTGATAAAAATTATTATCTAAATGAGCTTTACTACAAATTTCATCCATATTTTCTAATCGGTCTGCCATAAACAAATTATATTCCAAAGATAAATTAGCCACATGAAACAATTGCTCTTTTAATTCTTTAGTATTCCAAACATTATCTGCCCAACCATAATTAGTAATAGGAATACCTCGATAACTATAACTTTCTTGTAAAGTATTAATAATATAAAAAGGCAAAATTTCTTTTAATACTTCTAATTCTTTTTTATTAAAACTTTTAACATCAATCCATTCCGGATGTTCACTTATTCTTAAAGTACTCATAAAACCCCCTAAAACAAAACATATTTTATAAAAATTATAAAGATTTGTCAAATCTACTTAGCTTTAGTAAAGTAAATGTAAATTGTGTTTATTTAAAAAGTATTATATACTTAATTAGTAGAGCATTAGGTCTAAATGCCTACAGTTTTATTTTTTGCTATAGACATTAACCTCTATATTGTTTTGTACAATAATAGTGGTTGATGTCTTTTTTGGTCTAAACCAAGATATAAGTATTTGGAACAACTTCCTCATACTAACCACACAACCCTTTCTATTGTTTATCAACCAAAACCC
>CALWAA010000075.1 GCA_944372725.1 uncultured Bacilli bacterium
GTTTTAGCTCATAATAAAACTTTAGCAGGTCAACTTTATTCGGAATTAAAAGAGCTTTTTCCAAATAATCATGTAGAATACTTTGTTTCATATTATGATTATTACCAACCGGAAGCTTATGTTCCATCAAGTGATACTTATATTGAAAAAGATGCATCTATTAATGATGAAATTGATGAGTTAAGACATAGTGCTACTAGCGCTTTAATTAATTATAATGATGTTATTGTGGTTGCTAGTGTATCTTGTATTTATGGTATTGGTGAGAAAGAAGAATATGAAAAATCCATGCTTATTTTAAATGTAGGGCAAAAAATAAAGAGAAATGATATTATTAATCATTTGGTTGATATGACTTATGAGAGAAATGATATTGATTTTCATCGGGGTACATTTAGAAGCCGAGGGGATATTATTGATGTTATTCCGGCAAATGAACATGCTCATGGAATTAGGATTGAACTTTTTGGTGATGAAATTGATAGAATTTGTACGTTTGACCCTGTAACCGGTGTGGTTGTTAGTGATAAAAAAACAATTACTATTTCTCCGGCTTCTCACTTTGTTACGAGCCCAGAAAAGTTAGAGGAAGCGATTAGAAGAATTCAAGCCGAACTTGATGAACGTCTTAAAGAGTTGAAAAGTGAAGGAAAGTTATTAGAAGAGCAAAGGCTTCGCGAGAGAACTAATTATGATATTGAAATGCTTAAGGAAACAGGTTTTTGTAATGGCGTTGAAAATTATTCAAGACACCTTGCTCTACGTGGTGCTGGGGAAACTCCTACTTGTTTGATTGATTTTTTTCCGAAAGATTTTTTACTAGTCGTAGATGAATCCCATGTTACTTTGCCACAAGTTAGAGGTATGTATAATGGTGATAGAATGCGAAAGCAAACTTTGGTGGATTATGGATTTCGTCTTCCTAGTGCTCTTGATAATAGGCCTTTAAACTTCCAAGAGTTTGAAAGTAAAATTAATCAAGCTATCTATGTTTCAGCTACTCCTGGTGATTATGAACTTGAACACACTCATGGTGAATACGTTGAACAAATTATTCGTCCAACTGGTTTACTTGACCCTACAATTGAAGTCAAACCAACCGAAGGACAAATCGATGATATTATTTCCGAAATACGCTTGCGAATTGAAAAAAATGAACGAG
Organism: uncultured Bacilli bacterium; assembly: GCA_944372725.1. Taxonomy (GTDB): domain Bacteria; phylum Bacillota_I; class Bacilli_A; order RF39; family UBA660; genus Caccenecus. The sequence goes on from CALWAA010000075.1 coordinate 1,163, forward strand.
TTTTAATTACAACTCTTACTATTCGGATGAGTGAAGAATTAACCAATTATTTAAAAGAAATGGGTATTAAAGTGGCTTATTTGCATAGTGAAATAAAAACACTGGAACGTCTTAAAATTATTCGTGAACTAAGACTTGGGGTTTATGATTGTGTTGTTGGTATCAACTTGCTTCGAGAAGGACTTGATATCCCAGAAGTTAGTTTGATTTGTATTTTGGATGCTGATAAACAAGGATTCTTACGTAGTGAGCGAAGTCTTATTCAAACGATTGGCCGTTGTGCTAGAAATCAAAATGGTCATGTTATCATGTATGCTGATACAATGAGTGAAGCGATGGATGCCGCCATTAAAGAAACAGCACGTCGTCGGGAAATACAAGAGCAATATAACACAGAACATCATATTATTCCTAAAACAATTTCCAAAGAAATTAAAGAAGTTGTTTCTAATGAAATTGAGAATAAAGCTCAAAAACCTAAGATGAGTAAGAAAGAAAAAGAAAATATCTTAGCAACTTTAGAAGAGGAAATGAAAGAGGCTGCTCGTAATCTTGATTTTGAACGAGCTATGGAACTTCGTGATATCTTACTTGAAATGAAAAGCAATTAAAAAACTCCAAAATATTAATTGGAGTTCTTTTTTTTGGTTCTAATAAGTTCGTTATTACTTATTATGTTTTGAACTATTTTATTTTCATCTAAATCTTTAATATCAGCACCATTTATTTGAATAAAATTTTTAAATGCATTAACAGCTTCTAATAGATCTTCGTCATAAAAATAACAAGATATATCACCTGATATGTTGTATGCATTAATTTTTTCTTCTCCTAATGCGGGTGTATGGCCAAAAATATTTGGTTTCACTAAAGTATCATAATGATAATCTGTTAAAACAATTAAAGATGTTTGTTGACTTACTATTTTGTTGGTTATTAATCCTACTTCATAAGCACGATATACTAATTCATTATCAAGTTTATCTACTACATCTTTTTTAGCAATAATTAATACTTTGCCATCAACAGGTATTTTTTCTCTATCACCATGAGTTGTCTCAAAAGTTACTTCATCTTCTATATGAAGTAAAACTTGGGAATATTTTTGTTCTTCTTTATTTACTAATTTAAGTATTACTCTAATTGCTTTTTCATAATCATTAAGGTAATCTTGCGTATATTCGTATTTTTCATTTATATGTCTTAGATTTGATTTAAAATAAAATAAAAATCGTTGCGCTATATTTGCTTTTTTTCTGATTTCTTCTGCTATTTGTTTTCTTCCTAAAGTTGTTTGTTTATATTGTTCTTCTAAAGTTATAATTTCTTGATAAACTTTTGCTAATCCAAATATATCTTCTTGGGTTAATTGTTTTATTTTTTTGATATCGTCGACATTAACATTGTCTTTTTTTAAAAATTCCATCAAACTTAGCATTTAAAGCCTTCTTTCGTTATAATTTTTATTCACCAAACATTTCAAATATTTCACTTAAGAATGATTCTCTTTTGTGAGGTTTATTTTCTTTATTTAATTTTTGATTATTTTTTTCTATTTCTTCTATTCTTGTTTCTTCTTTTTCTGTTAATTTTTCTAGTTCACCGCGGTCAAGCCATATGCCTCGACATTCTGGGCAATAATCTATTTCAATTCCTTTCTTTTCAGTCATTAATAAGGTTACATCTTTACATACTGGACATTTCATATTTTTTCCTCCTTATTAATATTATATCAATAATGATTAAAAGAACGCAATCATTTTTTATTTATAAAGAAGTGATTGAAAACATAAGCGATGAGTTTATTAAAGAGGCGACAACCAACATTGAAAATTAAGAATAATATTCCTTTTAAATAAAATATTTTTAATAGTAATTTCATAAATATAAATTTTAATTTTAGTTTTAAAATGCTTCTTTTGTATATACTATTATTCTTTTGGCTTATCGCTTTCGCACATATTTTTCCTGTATAAAGTCCATATCTTAAACCTGATAATGTTAAGGGGTCACAGGCACCAACAGCATCACCAACATAATAAATATTTTTATTTATTAAGCCCTTTCTTATCCCTATTGGTGTATATGCTCCTTTAACATTCTTTGTATTTCCTTCTATATTTAATTTTTTTAAATATTGTTTAAAAATTTTATTATAATTTAATTTTGGATTATAAACATCCGTTAGGCCTATATTTGTAGTTCCTTTATAAGTACTTACCCAACCATAGCCATGCTTTGTTACTCCAAAATGAATTTCAATGCTATCTGGTCTGTTTGTTTTTTCTATTAATTGCATCGCTATATTTCTCTTTTTGTTTTTTTGATATTTACTTCCATAACCAGTTGTTCCGTCTGCAAAAATAAGATAATCATAAGTGTAAGTATCTTGTGTGTTTATTTTTATCCAATTTTTATTCATATTATGACGAATAATATTGGTATTTTCTAATATTACAATTCCTTTTTTCTTGGCTAACTTATAAAACTCATAATCTAGTTCTATTCTATCGATATTTTTGTTAGTAAATAAAAACTTATTCACAATTTTTTGTTTTTCTTCGTATTTATAGAATATTTTGAAATCTTTGATTAAACTATAATGACACTTGTTGATATTTAATCCTAAAGATTCATACTCTTTTTTGGTTTTATTTGTAATATATCCAGCACAACATTTGTATCTGGGAAATTCTTTTTGTTCTATGACTAAGATATCTTTTATGCCATTTTTTAAAAGATTTAAGGCTGCTCCTAACCCTGATGGTCCAGCGCCAATAATAATTACTTCATAGTGTTTGTTCATATAAATACACCTTGTTTTATATTATATCATCTATATCTTTATTTAATAAAAAAAACATATATGACTTTACACATATATTATTTTAAAAATCCTTTAATAATGACTTCTTCGGCTTCTTTTTCGTTTAAGCCTAAAGTCATTAATTTTTTTAGTTGTTCACCGGCAATTTTACCTATTGCTGCTTCATGAATTAGATTAGCATCAATATTTTTGGCGTAAATCTCAGGAATTGCTTTTACACAACCTTTATCTTTAATAATCGCATCACATTCCACATGGGCATAGCATTTGGTATTGCCAGTAATATTTGAGGTAAATTCTTGATAAGATGAACCTTCAGCTACACTTCTACTTGTGACATGAACACTTGAATTTTCACCATTTAGTTCAACAATAAATTCTGTTTTGGCAGTTTGTTTATCTGTTGTTAGAATTTTTTCGGATATTTCAAGAGTGGTATTGCTATCAAGATAAGCTTTGGTAATGCGAATCGTGTCATCTACTCCTTTTATTTGGATGCTGTCCATCGTCATTGAAGAGTTATCTTTCATATATATTTCAGTTGTCGGATTAAGGGTCTTTTTTCCCTTGCCTTTTCCTTCGCCATAGTGCTTTTCAACATATTTTACTTTAGCACCTTCATCTAAATAAAAGCGATGAATACCATCATGTTCTGAATCTTTGTGTTCATCATTGTGAATTCCACAGCCGGCAAAAATAATGACGTTCGCATTTTTACCAATATGAAAATCATTATAAACAACGTCAGTTAAACCACTTTCGGTAATAATAACCGGTATGTGAACAATACCAAAAAGAGTATTTTCTTTGACATAAATATCAATGCCACTTTTATCTTCTTTGGTTACAATACTAATATAATCATTTACTTTTCTTTCAATACTTTCACCATTTTTTCTGATGTTATATACTTCGGCATTCTCATTAAATGTTTCGCTAATTTCACTTAATAATTCTTTATCTGTATTATTCATGGCTACCTCCTTTTGGACAATCTCTAGATAAAATGCTTTCTAACATCGTATCTTTGGTTCCCACTTCTTTAATTTGTCCTGCTTCTAATAAAATGATAGCATCGGCGATAGATAATATCCTTTCTTGGTGAGAAATCACAATAGTTGTTCCCTTTTTCTTAAGTCCAATTTCTTTAAATATTTCTGTTAAATATTTAAAACTCCATAAATCAATTCCTGCTTCTGGTTCATCAAAGATGGATATATTGGGATTTCTTGCAATGACACTTGCTATTTCAATTCTTTTTAATTCACCACCAGATAAAGAATTGTTCAGTTCTCTATCAATGTATTCATTCGCGCATAATCCTACTTTGGATAAAATATCACAAGCTTCTTTTTTTCCTACCGCTTTTCCAGTAGCAATCTTAAGTAAATCATATACTGTTAATCCTTTAAATGTTACAGGGCTTTGAAATGCAAAACCAATTCCTAACTTAGCACGTTCATCTACACTTAAATTCGTGATATCTTTCCCATTATAAAGGATAGTTCCACTATCGGG
>CALWAA010000076.1 GCA_944372725.1 uncultured Bacilli bacterium
CTTTATAATTTATGAGGTTTTTTGTAGTTTTTATATTATAAAATGATTCATTTTTTCTTGATATCAATTTTTATTTATTATCTAGTGGCATATACCTTTAAAAACTTTGAAAAAAAAAGATTAACGCAAAGTGAATTCGCAGAAAAATATTGTTAAATTTATTATTAAAGAGGAAAAATAAAAGAAGCTAGAATATCATATTTAGCTTCTTTTTTATCTTGCCTTTCCTCGTTCTTCTTTGTTTATTAATTCTTGTTCTTTTATTAATTTAAAATCAATTATTTTTACTCTAAGTTCATTTTCTAACACTTTTAATCTTTTTAATAGTTCTTCGGCTTCTTTCTTTTTTAGGAAACGTTCATATTTATTAATAATGATTGTCCTAAGTCTTGCTACTTCATCTAGGGCTAACATTAAATTAGTACCCGTACTTTCATCATCAAAATCACTATTATTAAAAAAGTATTCTACTATTTTTTGATATTTTTTATTAAAATTATAGCATATTAAACTTGTTGTAATATCAGGGCTAACAATAATTAATTCTTTTATTTTTAGAGAACCGCTCTTATTTTTTTTAATAGGATAATGAAACCCTTGAATATTATAGTCAAAGCTTTCTAACTCATAAATATCATCTAATTTTTTAATAGTAAAACACTTCATAATTTCACCTACTTCATTAAATCTGGTCTTTTTTCTTTCGTAACTCTTATTTGCTCACTTTTGCGATATTCATCTATTTTTTTATGGTCACCACTAAGTAATACTTCCGGTACTTTTAATCCTCTAAACTCTCGAGGTTTTGTATAAACGGGATAATCCAGCAAATTATCTTTAAAGGATTCATTTTGAAATGACTCGCTATCAATAACCCCGGGAATAAATCTAGTAATACAATCCGTAATAGCCATCGCCGGTATCTCCCCGCCGGTTAAAACATAATCACCTATACTAATTTCCCCATCAACAAAATTTTTAATTCGCTCATCAAAGCCTTCATAATGACCACATACTAAAATTAAATGTTTAGTACTTTCATAAATGGTTCCTGCTAGATAATCATTAAAAATTTGACCTTGAGGTGACATTAAATATACTTTTGCATCTTCTGTTTTCACTGATTCAATTGCTCTTACAACTGGTTCACACATAAGAACCATGCCACTTCCCCCACCATATGGCGTATCATCTACTTGACCATTTTTTAAGAGCGTAAAATCTCTGATATTAATTAAATTAATTTCTACCAAACCTTTTTGGGTAGCTCTTTTAATAATACTTTCGCCAATAAATCCTTCAAACATTTTAGGAAAAAGAGTTAAAATATCAATTCTCATATTATCAAATCCTTAATATTTTCGCCATGTATTTCTTTTTTTGGCACATCAACTTCTTTTATATAATAATTATTATAAGGGATATAATAATTTTTTGCAAATGATACATATAATAATTTTCCAGCTTTATTATCATAAATATCTGCTACTACCCCTAATTCTTCTTTACCACAAATAACTTTCATCCCAATTAAATCTTCTAAGAGGTATTCATCTGATTTTAAATTTAAATCTTCTTTATTAATATATACTTTTTCTCCTTTATATTTTAAGACAAAATTAATATCCTCTATTCCTTTAAAGGTAAGCATATCAAAAGTTTTATGATGTCTATAAGTATTAATTGTCTGTTCTTCATGATTATTGCCAATATAAACTTTGAAATCAGGTTTAAAAATCAAGTTTTTTTCTTCAAAATTACTTAAAAGGCGTACTTCTCCTTTAATCCCATGCGTATTCACAATTTTTCCTACATAAATTAAATTCATTTTCTTCGCCTTCTTTCAAATGGTACATTTTCTAAAAGTCGAAAAGATACTTCGTATTTTAAAGAGCCTTTTCTAATCATTGGTTTTATAAATGTATGAACATAGCCCTTTTTTGCTAAAGCAGTTTTTAATAACATAATATATTCTAAGTATCCTAAAGGTGTTATCCGTTTATAATTTGTATCATGATACAATGATTCATCTTCTAACTGATAATGTACTTTATTATTATCAAGGCTTGTAATAATGCAAAGTTTATCAGTACAATCAATATTTTCTTTTAAAATGTTTAAAACATAGGCATCTGCTTCTTCTTTACTTAGTCTCATTATGTCCATTACTACTCACCTCATAAAAGATAATACTCGCTGCCACACCAGCATTTAGACTTTCACAATTAATATCAATATGAATAAATGCATCACACTCTTTTTTTAAATCCTCACTCATACCCTTTCCTTCATTACCTATAATAATTGCCGTTTTATTAGGAAAAGTGATTTCTTTTAAGTTTGTTCCTTTTAATACATCAGTTCCATAAATTTTATAATTTTTTTCTTTTAACTCTTTAATAATAGAAGCTAAATCAGTACGAATAATATTTAAATGAAATATCATACCTTCACTAGCTCGAATGACTTTTTCGTTATATAAATCTACTGTATCATTACTGAGTATCAAAGTATTGATATTAAAAGCAACCGCACTTCTAATAATGGTTCCAAGATTTCCTGGGTCTTGAATGTTATCTAGTAAACATACATGGCCAGCTATTTCTTGTTCTTCTGATTTTTTACAAACACCAATTACTTTTGAACTACTTACTTGACTGGATAATTTCTTCATAATACTATCGGTTACTAAATAAAAAGGAATTCCAGGTATTTCCATAGTTTCATCGGTTGATATAATTTCTACTATACTACCATTTACCATCGCACTATTTAATAAATGGTCACCCTCAACAAGAAATAAATTTGTCTCATCACGATATTTCTTTTCTTTTAATTTAGCCCAGTTTTTTACTTTACTATTATTTAATGATTCTATTTTCAATTTTCCCTTAACTCCTTTCTTGCTTTTTTATAATCAGGATAATATGTACTTACTAAAGTCCAAAAAGAAGAACTATGGTCATGGTAAGTAAAATGACTGAATTCATGAACAATGACATAATCAATAATACTTCTTTCATATTTTATTAGTTCCGAATTTAAGGTAACTGTCTTTTTTACATAATTACAGACACCCCATCTCGATTTCATTTTTCGCACCCTTAATGTAAACTCAGGAATATTTGGCATGATGGCTAAGATTTTATTAATTTCTTCGCTAAATATTTGTTTGGTTAAATTGCTAATGTATTTATCTAAAGTACTCCGACTATTCACATAAATAGTTCCCTCATCAAAAGTAATATTACGATAACTTTCATTTATTTTTACATCATATTTTAAGCCTAAAATTCTTGTTTCATCTTCCCTGTCTTGTTTACTTTTACTTCGCAAATACATCTTCACCAAAGATTTTTCATTTTCTTTCATCAGCTTTAAAACTTTTTTCGTACTTATTCTGGGGTGTACTGTTACTACTAATTCATTTTGCTCATTAAAACGAAAATAAATATTTTTATTATTTTTGCGAATAATCTTTATCTTGACCATTTCTCCATTTAAAATTATTTCTAATTCTTCCATTAACCAAATAACACTTTCTCACTTTTATATTCTTTGATAATTACTTTTAAAACTATAGCGATAATAATAATAGTTGAAGCTAGCATCAAAATAATATGCGTATAATTTGTAATACCACTCGTAATATCTGTGAATATTAAAGTATAATTGATAAAAGGAATAAGGGCATAAAGATTAGTTGTCGTAATACCCATCATAAATGCAATCATACTTGGAAAGAAAGAAATGAAAGTAAGTGGCGTTAAGGCACTTTGCGCTTCTTTAAATGATTTAGATTTACTTGCAATGGCAATACATAAACCACTAATTAAGAAGGAATAGGAAATGATTACAATAACAGCAAAAATAAGACTTGATAGAGACAACATTAAATTCATTCCCTCATATATGGTAAACATAAGATTTGCTATCTTTAAAGAGATAACTGCTAAAATTAAACTTAATAATCCAGTTATCATCGAAGAGAAGCTAACACTTAAAAATTTACCTATAATAATATCTTTGCTTTTAATTGGGAAAGTAAGTAAAGTTTCTAATGTTCCTCTTTCTTTTTCACCAGCCGTTGCATCGGTAGCCGGATAAGTAGCTGATACTGTGATAGCCATCATAATAAAGAAGAACGCATAACTAATAACATAACTTGCAAAAAAGTTTTCTTCCGCCGTAATATTTTCTTCTAAAACAATAATATTTAGTACTTCATCAGATGATACATTATGACTGGCTAGATATTCTCTTTGTAAATAATTTTTATAAGCATTAAAATAACTTTCAACTAAATTAGAGGCATATGTCATAGTATCACTATCATCACCATTTATGGTATAAACGTTATTCTCTTTCGTTACATATAAATCAATTTCACCATTTTGAAATTGCTCTTCTAAATCATCATCAGTACCAATTACCGGATTAATTTCTAGTTCTTCGATAATATTTTTCTCGATATCAGTAAGTTCATAATCAAAACCAATCGTATTATAATCTGTTACGGGCATATTCATTTGACTTTCAAATAAAGCTGACATACCAATTACAAGTAGAGGAATAAATATAGGTATAATAAGCATCATAGATAAAGATTTTTTATCACGGAACATTTCTCTTAATTCTTTTTTTAAGATATTAAACATATTATTCTTCATGGTTATCCCCCTCTATTAATTTAAAAAATGCATCTCTTAAATTGGTGGTTTGTGTATCTTTCTTTATTTTAGCAGGTGTACCCTCATCAATAATCACACCTTTATTTATCATAATTACTTTATCACATATATTTTCTGCTTCTTCCATATAGTGTGTGGAATAAAGAATGGTTTTCCCTTTTTTCTTTTCATTCTTAATAAAATTTAAAATAATTTGGCTAGAAATAATATCTAGGCCACTAGTAGCTTCATCTAAAATGTAATATTTAGGATTATGAATAAGACAACGGGCAATATTTACTCTTTGGGTTTGTCCAGTTGATAGTGACCCAATCCGATTATAAAGGAAAGTATCCATATCTAGGGTTTTAGATATTTCTAGAATTCTTGTTTCAGCATCGTTTTTTTCTACACCATAAATATCCGCGCACATATGCATTAATTCATAACAGCTTAAAGTATTATATATTTTGGTATTTCCAGATAAATAAGCAATATTCTTTTTAATTTCTGTTTCATTATCTTGATAGTTTAGCTCATCAAAAGTAACAGTGCCACTAGTTGGTTCTAAAATACCGGCGATAATACGTAAAAAAGTTGTTTTTCCAGCCCCATTAGGTCCTAAAATGCCGATAATTTCACCATCATGAGCTTCCAAGCTAATTCCATCATTCGCATAAAATTCAATATGCTCTTTTTTCTTTGTTATTTTCGTAAATTTCTTTTTAATATTTTCTGCTTTTAACATTTTTGCACCTCAATTACCATTATACAGGATTAAACTAATAAATACCATCATTTTTAACTTATTTTTTAAGTTAAATTAAA
>CALWAA010000077.1 GCA_944372725.1 uncultured Bacilli bacterium
CAATACCTAAATCATTATTGATATGGTAAAGAGAAAGTCCAGACTACAAACACAAAAGTGGTAGTGAAAACTATAGTGGTAAGAAAATCCTGCGGGTGTTAAAACCCGTGCCGGTTCAAGTCCGGCCTTGGGCACCAATATTGTAAATTTACTCGTATTTTACGAGTTTTTTTGTTGTTAATTAAAGAAAGGACAGGTTTAACTGATTAATATCATAAAGAAAGAATTAGATTTTGATGATGAATTAAAAAAGAAAATAGAATTTATATGTGGATTTTGTAATATTACTCCAACAATAATAAATGGCAATATAAGAAAAATTGATAAAACAAATTTATCATATATAGAGCCACACAGAATAATTATTAAAGGTATCACATTTCTAGCATTTAACTACTCAAAAACTATTTATATAGGTAATTTATCAAACAAACTTGAAATAAAAGATAAAGTATCTAAATTACAAGAGGCATTAGATTACTTTAAAGAATTATGGAAAAAATTTATTAAGTTCTTACAAGATAAATTCTTTTCTTCAAATAAATATGATGATTTGATTGATGAATTGCACGAGGAAGAAATAATTGATGATAATCTAGAAGTTATACAAAACGAATTTAGTAGTTATAATAGCAAAAATGATAATTTAGAACGATAATTTTATGATAAAATTATATTAGGTGAAAAAATTAATAGATTGGTTAAACACGATTGACTAATTTAGAAAGGAGAAACTTATGAAAAATAATATAATTCAATCAGAGATGGATGTTAAAGGTAGTAAAATTAATGTAATTAGAGTTGATGGATACGAATATATATCATTAACAGATTTAGCAAAAACTCAAAATGATGAAGCGCCAGCAGATGTTGTTAAAAATTGGTTAAGAAATAAAGAAACGATTTCTTTTCTAGGTGTATGGGAAGAATTAAATAATGAAAATTTTAAAGTGGTCGAATTCGACCAGTTTAAAAATGAAGCAGGAAGACATGCATTTACTATGTCCCCTCAAAAATGGATTAGGGAAACAAATGCTATTGGTATTATTTCTAAATCTGGTAAATATGGTGGTGGAACTTTTGCAAGAAGTGATATTGCTTTCGAGTTTGCTAGTTGGATTAGTCCTGAATTTAAATTATATTTAATTAAAGAATTTGAAAGATTAAAAAGAAATGAAACATATCAAGAAAAAATTGAATGGCATGCAAATAGACTATTATCTAAATTAAATTATGTTGTTCATACTGATGCAATAAAAAAATATATTGTTCCTACTTTAACAGAACAACAAATTAAGTTTGTATATGCGAATGAAGCTGATGTATTAAATGTTGCATTGTTTGGTATGACTGCTAAAGAATGGCGTGAAGATAATCCAGAACTTGCTAAAAATGGAAATATAAGGGATTATACAGATTTACTTCATTTAATAATTTTAAATAATTTAGAAAACACAAATGCAGAATTGATTAGAATGAATATAAAACAATCCGATAGACTTATTCAATTAAATGAATCAGCAAGAAATCAAATGGAAGCTTTAAGAAATAATAAGAATGTTAAGGAATTAGAAGTATTACAACAACAAGTAAATGAAGATAATAAATATTTAATTGAGAGTAAATAAAATACAATAAATGAGTTTTGATAGTTCCATATTGTGGAACTATCAGAATGAATTAATAAATATTGAAGAAATGATACCACCAGTTCCTTATACCAGAAAAGGATATATGAAAAAATATGAATATGTTTATGATGAATATAACGACATTTACATATGTCCTAATATGAAAGATTTAATTCCAACCAGTGTTGTTAGTAAAGATGGTTATATTTCTTATAAAGCAGATAAAAATGATTGTTGTAATTGTCCTTTAAAAAGAGAAATGTACAAAGGGAAAATATAAACAAATTTTAAGACATGTATGGGAGAAATATAAAGAAATGACGAATGATTACAGACATTGTAAAAAGGAGTAAAGCTTTATGAATTTTAAATTAAGTAATAATGAAAATTTAATAAAAGTATTCAAAAATATTCCAATAGAAGCGAATGAAAATAGATATGAACTAACTTTATTTCTTACAGATAAAAGACTAGTTTTATTAAAAGATGTAAATAAAGAGCTAGAATATAATGATTTTCTAGCCTCAAGAATGGTATCTATTCCTGAAAACTTAGAAGTAGTCTTGGACATGAATTTTAATGAAATACAAGATATAAAATATAAAAATGGTACTAATGTAATTACATTTAAAGAAAATAATAATATGTTAAAGATATATTGTGAAAATATTACCAAATTAATGAAAATAGGAGAGTAGTATGTCTAAAATAGTAGATGAATTAAAAAAAGAATACAAAGAAACCAAGAAAAGTAGTTTACTTGTTTATTTTATCTTGCGTTTTTTAGTTATATTATGTTTAATTAGGCAAATATTTCTAGGTCATTTAGATAGTGCTTTATTATGTGTTTTATCACTTTTTTTGCTTTTATTACCTGTGATTATTCAAAAGAAATTTAAAATAACTCTACCAAACACCTTAGAAGTTATCATTTATATCTTTATTTTTGCAGCTGAAATTCTAGGTGAAATCTATAATTTTTATGGTCATATTCCCAACTGGGATTTAATGCTTCATACTCTAAATGGCTTTCTATGTGCTGCAATTGGTTTATCTTTAATTGATTTATTAAATAACAATAGTAAAAAGATAAATTTATCACCTCTATATGTTGCTCTTGCCTCTTTTTGTTTTAGCATGACCATTGGGGTATGCTGGGAATTTATTGAGTATGCTTGTGATAAAACAACTTTAGTAGATATGCAAAAAGATGAAATTATTAATAGTATTACATCAGTAGAATTTGACCCAAATAAGAGTAATAAAGCCATTAAAATTAATGGAATAGATAAAACAGTTCTTTATAATCAAGAAAATGAAGAAATTATTACGATTGAAGGTGGCTATTTAGATATTGGCTTAAATGACACTATGGAAGATTTATTTGTAAACTTTATAGGTGCTACTACCTATTCTATTTTAGGATATTTCTATATTAAAAATCGTGATAAATACAAATTAGCTAGTAAATTTATTATAACAAAAGAAAAGAATTAAGCATAAAAATAACGTTTTCACGTACTCTTTACTAGAGGTGTTTAATTTGAAAAAAATAATCATCATCATACTTATTAGTTGCTGTTTTCTACCAACTGTTCATGCAGAGGGAGATTCTCTTAATTTGAGTAGTGAAAGTGCCATATTAATGGATGCGGAAAGTGGTAAAATATTATATGAAAAAAATATTGATGAACAACTTCCTATGGCTAGTATGACTAAAATTATGAGTATGTTATTAATTATGGAAAATATTGAAAATGGTTCATTAAAATATGATGATAAGGTATTAATTAGCGAAAATGCAAGTGGTATGGGTGGCTCTCAAGTATTTTTACAAGCAGGCGAAGAATATACAGTCGATAGCTTACTTAAATGTATTGCTATTGCTAGTGCCAATGATGCGGTAGTTGCCATGGCTGAAAAAATAAGTGGAAGTGTAGATGCATTTGTTGAATTAATGAATAAAAGAGCAAGTGAACTAGGGCTTAAGAATACAAATTTTGCCAATCCTCATGGTCTAGATAATGAAAATCACTATTCTACAGCTTATGATATGGCTTTAATGGCAAAAGAATTATTAAAACATGAAGATATATTAAAATATACATCTATTTATGAAGATTATCTAACCAAACCAGATGGTTCACAGATTTGGCTCGTAAACACCAACAGATTAGTAAGATTTTATGATGGAGTAGATGGCTTAAAAACCGGATATACAACCGAAGCAGGGTACTGCTTAACTGCGACAGCCAAGAAAAATGATTTGCGTTTAATTAGTGTGGTAATGTCTTCTCCAAGTGCCGAAGCAAGAAGCAGTGATACCTCAACACTTTTATCTTATGGTTTTAATTCTTTTAAAAGTAATATCATTTATAGCAAAGATAAAGCTTTAGGAACTATACCGGTAGAAAAAGGAAAAATAAAAGAAGTAGAAGTCTATTTAAAAGAAGATGCAACCGAAATATTAAATGTTACTGAAAAACCAAGTGATTATACTTTTAATATAAAAGTAGATAAAATAACTGCCCCAATAAAATCTGGAACAATTGTTGGAACAGCCGAAATTATCGATAGCAATGGAAATATAATAAATGAAGTCGAAATAATTGTCAAAGAAGATATTGAAAAAGCCGGATTTTTTGATTATCTAAAACAAAGTTTTAAATTTATAACGAGTGGAATATAGAGAAGGTCATCTTGACTTTTTTCTAAGTATATAAAAAGATATGTGTTTGCATATCTATTTCTTTTTCTTGAAATCACTTTCATCTAATTCCTCAAAGAATACTTTTAAAGGAACACCAAGTACTTTTGAAATGTGATACAAAGTATTTAAAGAACAAGTCTTAAATGTTTCATTCTCTAAATCGCCTATAAAATTTTCACTAAAGCTACACTTTTCGGCAAGTTCTCTTTGTGTCCAACCTTTTAATTTTCTTTGTTTTCTGATGTTTTTTCCTACCCAATAATAAACGTAATTATTATCATCTTTTGAACGGTCCATATTCCACCTGCCTTTCTAATTATTATCTTATATTTTTGAAAGTAAAAACCCATACCAATAGGTGTGGTTTTATGCTATAATATAAATCAAGAAAGGAGTTTGAGAAAATGGCATTAATTAAGTGTCAAAATTGTGGCAAAGAAATATCTACCAATAGTGAAAGATGTATTCATTGTGGAACTAAACTTAAAGATGAAGTAAGAACCAAAAACGTAATAGTTGATATTGATACAGAGAATAACATCAAGAAATTAAATACCATTTCAAATATTGTAGTATTTTTAATGTTTGTTTCTGCTTCAATAATACTTATTACGACTTTTATTGCACCAAGTCCAATTATGATAATTCTATTTATATTATGTCTATTATTAGCATATGTATCACCTGTATTTTTGAAATGGCAAGCATTAGTATTAAAAAATCTTTATGAGATAAATAGAAAAAATTAGAAAGGAGTTCGTTTATGGAAGTATCATTATTGTTAGGAATTGTTGTAGGATTTGTAATTGGAGGTTTCATTTGTGGTGGTGTTATTTATCAATTAAAAAATAATGTTACAACATTAATTTGTAGCGAATGTGGATATAGAACAAAAGATAAGAATATTAGAAAATGTCCACATTGCGGTAACCCTTTAAAATAATAATAAAAGTTTATATAATATAAAGAAAGTGAGTTGGTAAAAATGGCACTAATTAAATGTAGTGAATGCGGTGCAGAAATGAGTGATAAAGCAAAGTCTTGTCCCAAATGTGGATATAAAACACCTAATAAAGCAATACAAAAGATTAAAAAAACAGTTTTCAAATATTGGTACATATTAAT